>NZ_JBDUCX010000074.1:0-26870 GCF_040003245.1 Chthoniobacter sp. | reverse complement strand
CATCTTGTCGCGCGGAATGTCGAGCGACAGGTTCTTCAGATTATGCTCGCGAGCGCCATGCACCGAGATGGTCGGTGAACAGCGCACGACATAGTTGGACGGCGGCTCCTCGGCCACGCGCGCGCTCCATTCCTCCCCACCCAAGCCATGCCGGCCATGACGCGAGGTGCGTGATTCGAGGACGGTGCGCAGAAAGCGCCCGGTGTGGGATGCGTCCACCTGGGAAACTTCCTCCGGCGTGCCAACGGCGACGACCAACCCGCCCTCGTCACCCGCTTCCGGGCCGAGGTCGATCACCCAGTCGGCGCACTTGATGACTTCCAGATTATGCTCGATGACGAGCAGCGAATTCCCCTGCTCCACCAGCCGGTCGAAGACGCGCACGAGCAGCGCCACATCATCGAAGTGCAGGCCGGTCGTCGGCTCATCGAAAATCAACAGCGCCTTTTCCTCGCGCTGGGTCACCAGCCGCTCCACGAGCTTGAGCCGCTGCGATTCGCCGCCGCTGAGCACGTTCAAGGGCTGCCCGAGCGTGAGATAGCCGAGCCCCACTTCTTCCAGTGAGACCAGCGGCTGCACCACACGATCTTCCCCGAGCTCGCGGAAAAACCGGATCGCCTCCGTGACGGTCAGCGAGAGCACATCGTGAATGCTCTTCCCGCAAACCTCGATGGCGAGAATGTGCGGCTGGTAGCGTTTGCCGTCGCATTCCGCGCAGCGAATGAAAACGTCGCTGAGGAATTGCATCTCGATCTTCTCGTAGCCCATGCCGCCGCAGCGTTCGCAGCGTCCGGCCCCGGCATTGAAGGAGAAGGCGCCCGCGGCGAGGCCTTGCGCCACGGCTTCCGGCGTGGAGGCAAACAGGTCGCGGATGCCATCGAACACGCCCAGATACAGCGCCGGACTGGAACGCGGCGTCCGCGCGAGCGGCGACTGGTCCACCATCACCACTTCCTCGACCTTGTGTCCGCCGAGGAGTTTCTTCACCGCGCCGGGCGCTTCCTCACTGGCGAGGCCGCTGGCCGCGATCATGTTGGCGTAGAGGACATCGTGAACCAGCGTGCTCTTGCCCGAGCCGGACACGCCGGTCACGCAGGCGAAAACCCCGAGCGGAAATTCCACGTCGATGTTTTGCAAATTGTGTTCGCTCGCGCCCTTGGCCGTGATGAAAGCCTTCGGCACGCGCCGTTTCGCCGGCACCGGGATCGACTTGCGGCCCATCAAATAATCGGCGGTCAGCGAGGTGCGGCCTTTCTTTTCCAAGGCGCTGAGCGAGCCGTTGAAGACCAATTCCCCGCCGGCGGCGCCGCGTCCCGGCCCAAGCTCGATGAGATTGTCCGCCGCGCGAATCACCGCTTCGTCGTGCTCCACCACAAGCAAGGTGTTCCCCTTGTCGCGGAGCTGCTGCATGACGCGGATGAGCCGGGTGGTATCGCGCGAATGCAGGCCGATGCTCGGTTCATCGAGCACGAAGAGCGTATTGACCAGCGACGCGCCGAGGCAGGTCGTGAGGTTCACCCGCTCCACTTCGCCGCCGCTCAGCGTGCGCGTGGGACGATCGAGCGAGAGATAGCCGAGGCCGACCTCGAGGAGAAAGCCGAGGCGCGAAGCCACTTCGCCGATGAGCATCGTGGTCGAGGCATCGTTGCCCGCCCGCGTCTTCTGCTGCTCGATGTGCGCGCTCAGGTTATTGATCGACGCCGACATGAGGTCCGGCAGCGTCTTGCCGCCGAGGCGGAAATTCATCGTCGCCGGCTGGTAGCGGCCGCCCTTGCAGTCCGGGCAAAGGGTGTAATTGCGATAGCGGCTGAGCAGCACGCGGACGTGCATCTTGTAGCTCTTCGACTCGAGCCAGTCGAAGAAGCCCTTCACTCCGTACCACAGGCCGTCGTCGGCCAGTTCCTCACCCGTCGCTCCCGGGTCTTCGCCGTAGATGATCCAGTCCTGCTCGGCTTTCGGCAGTTCCTCGAACGGGCAGAGCGTGTCGATGTCCTTCGCCCGCGCGCAGCGCAACAGGTCGCGCTGGCACTGCTTGCCATTTTCCGTCTGGAACGGCTTCACCACGCCTTGGGCGATGCTCATGGAGCGATCGGGAATCGCCCGTTGCAAATCGATGGCGATGGTGCGCCCGAAGCCGCGGCAGGTGGGGCAGGCGCCGAGCGGATGATTGAAGCTGAACAAGCCCGGCGTCGGCGGCGTGATATCCAGGTCGCAGTGCGCGCAGTGCCAGCCGGTGGAGAAAGGATGGTGCGTTTTCTTCTTCGTGTCGTAGACCGCGATCTTTCCCTTGCCGAAACGCAGCGCGGTTTCCAGCGCCTCCATCAAGCGCGAGCGCCCCTCGGCATTGACCGTGATGCGATCCTGAATGACCGGCACGATCGCCGGGAGCCGCGTCGCTTTCACCGGTTCATCGATGCGGATCGACTCCTCATCGAGCCAGATGCGCACGTAGCCCTGCTGCTTGAGGAAATCGAAAAAGTCCGCGGGCTTCGTCTTCGGCGGCACCGGAATGCCGAACGTCACGAGCACCGTTTGATTCGGCTGTGTGGCAAATATTTCATCGACGATCGATTTCGCCGACTCGACCCGGATCTCCCGCGCGCAACTCGGGCAGAATGCCTGGGCCAGCCGCGGGAAGAGGAGCTTCAGGTAGTCGTTAATCTCCGTCATCGTCCCCACCGTGGAACGCGTGGTCTTGACCGGGTTCGACTGCTCGATGGCGATGGCCGGCGGGATGCCGCGGATCTCGTCGACCTGCGGCTTGTCCATGCGGTCGAGGAACTGCCGCGTGTAGGGAGAAAACGTCTCCACGTAACGCCGCTGCCCCTCGGCATAAATCGTATCGAAGGCGAGCGACGACTTGCCGCTGCCGCTCGGGCCGGAGACGACGTTCAGCTTGCCCAGCGGGACGTCGAGGTCGAAACCCTTCAGGTTGTTCTGCCGGGCACCGCGGATTTCAATTACACCAGGATCAGGGACAGCGGTCAGCTTGGGTTTCTTCATCAAAAAGGGCGCAAATGCTCGCCTCACTGGAGCTTGATTGCAACCAGCGCGAGCAACTTTGGGCAGAATTCTTCGACAATCCGCGATCAGTCCCCGCCAAGAAGCGGTGGGCGGGCGGTCGTTAAACGCCGTTGAGTAGGAGGTAACGGCACCACACGTGTGGAAGCCCGAAACTCAAAACCAAATCGACACTATGCCATACCTGTTCTCATTTCTCGGATTCAGCCTCGGCGCAATTTGCGCAATCAGCGTGATTTTCCAGATCTCCAAGGCTCGCTGACATCGCGAGACACCAATCGCGCCGTTAGGCGAACGGCGGGGTGAGCGGCTGCAGAAACTGCCGGCCGCCGAATTTCGCAGTGCGGCTATTTGCTCGCGGCTTCGCGCTTCAAGACGGCGGAGAGCTTCGCCACTTTCTGGCGCATGATCTTGCCGGACTTGAACTTCACCGTCGCCCGGGCGGGGATGACGAAGCTGCTGCCTGGCTGGTTCGGATTGCGACCGACGCGCGGTTTGGTGAGTTTGACTTCGAGGATGCCGAAGTTCCGCAGTTCGACCGTATCGCCTTGGGCGAGAGAGTCGGTGATGTGATCGAGCGTCTTTTGGACGACGTCGAAGACCTGGTGTTGGACCAAGCCTGTCTCGTTACTGATTTTAACGACGAGTTCCCTTTTCGTTAATGTTCCCATAATTTGGGGCTAACAATTAGCGTGTCTCATGCGTGGGAGCAAGAACGCATTGGCGAAAAATGCACATTTTTCCCGTTCTTTTCGCTGAACCCCAGCGTTTTGCGTCGTTAGTCTGCTTCCGGGTTCCGATTCGGCGTCCCGCCGTGTCCACGAATTGGACGCTGTGCATGGGGTGTAAGGCGCGTGTCCCCGCGCGCGGGGCTGACGTTGCGATCCGGGTGTTTACCCGGCGCGTGAGGACACGCGCCCCACACCGGGAATCGCTATGAATTCAGGACCTACTCCGCCTTCGGCGGCGGCGGAGGGAAGAGCTCCGGCGCGAGCTCGCTGGCCGTCTTGAAATGCGTCTTGCCGAATTGCCCGAGCACTTCCGGCCCGTGTTTGGCGACCAAGTCGCGCCCCACTTGCTTGACCAGCGCCGAGGCGCCGCGCGGGAGTTCGACCTGCACTTTGCGGCCGAGGTTCCGCAGCCCGTCGATGAAGGCCTCGCGGGCGAGGATCGACGCGGCGGCGACGGCGACGTCGCTCTCGGCCTTGGTCCGCTGGTCGAGTTGGATGGCGCGGCCCTTTTCCATCAGCGAACGCTTGATCAGCGCGGGATTGGCAAATTGATCGGAGAGCGCACGTGGGCAGTCGGGGCGGATCTCGAGGAGATTCTCGATGACTCGCGCGTGGCCCCAGGCGAGCAGGCGGTTGAGATTGCCGATCTTCTTGTAGAGCCGGTTGTAGGTTTCCGGGAGGAGCACCACGACATTGTGCACCGCGCCTTGCGTGCGCTTGATGATGTCTGCCAGCTCGCGGATGCGTTTGTCGGAGCCGATCTTCTTGCTGTCCTGGATGCCGGCATCCATCAGCTTGCGCGTGATGCCGCGATCGGTATAGCAGCCGGCAATGACCAGCGGTCCGAAGAAGTCGCCCTTGCCGCTTTCATCGATCCCGAAGTGCGGCGCGAACATCTCCGGGTTGACCACGTCCTCGTAACCGAGCTTCGCCTCGCCGAGCACCTCGGGCTCCAGACGGAAGGTCACGAAATCCCCCGTCCCCTTCCCCTGCAGCACGACCTTCGGCCCTTTCTCATAGACCGCGACGTTCAGCTTGTCCTTCACCGCGTAGTAGAGCGTGTAGGGCTTCGGCTCGAATTTATAGCCGTCGGCCAGGAGGATGGAGCGCAGCTTTTCCGCCTGCTCGGCAGTGAGCGGTGAGGTGAAGAGGGTGAGCGGTTTTTCGTTTTCGGACATCGGGCGGGCGGCCAGACTGCGCTCCTTGCCCACGGAAATCCAAAAAAATATCGATGCAAAGGCGTTGCGGCAAAAACTGGCCCGCTGGTTTCGCCAGCACGGCCGCGATCTCCCCTGGCGGCGCACGCACGATCCGTATGCGATCCTGGTCTCGGAGTTCATGCTCCAGCAGACCCAGGTCGTGACGGTGCGCGACTATTACGCGCGCTGGCTCGCGCGGTTTCCGGATTTCACCGCGCTCGCCGCCGCCAGCGAGGACGACGTGCTGCACGTCTGGCAAGGCCTCGGCTATTACGCCCGCGCGCGGAATCTGCATCGCGCCGCCCAGGAAGTTGCCGCGCAATATGGCGGACAATTACCCGACGACCTCGCCGCCATCGCCGCCCTGCCCGGCGTGGGCCGTTACACCGCCGGCGCCGTAGCCAGTTTCGCCTTCGATCGCGCCACGCCCATCATCGACGCCAATATCGCCCGCGTCATCGCCCGCCTGCTCAACCTGCAAGAACCCATCGACACCAAACGCGGCGCCGAGATCCTCTGGCAGACCGCCGAAGCCCTCCTCCCCCCGCGCGGCGGCCGCCTGCACAATTCCGCCCTCATGGAACTCGGCGCGCTCCTCTGCACCCCACGCGCCCCGCAATGCCTCATCTGCCCCGTCCGCGAGCATTGCGCCGCCGAAAACCCGGAATCCCTGCCCCGGAAAAAACCGCGCCCCAAAACCGTGGCCCTCGCCGAAAACTGCGCCTGGATCGTCCGCGCCGGAAAGCTGCTCCTCGAACAGCAAACCGGCTCCCGCTGGCGGGGCCTGTGGAAGTTGCCCGTGCTCGCCTCGCCCGTTGCCAAAGCCCAATTGCTCCTCGCTTTCGATTACCCGTTCACCAATCACCGGGTCACCCTCAGCGTCTACGCCTCCCGCGCCCCGCTCACGCTGACACCAGCCCAGCAATGGGTGTCATTGACCGAGATCGACAGCATCGCCCTCGCCGCCCCGCATCGACGGGCCATCAAACGCCTCGCGGCACAAGACGCTCTCAAATAGAACCGGCCCACGGTGGCGCAATCCGACCGCCATCAGGGATCCGTTGAAATTACAGGCGCTGCTTGCGGCCATTCGCTACAGCGCTTTGCTAGGCGAGTTCGTTGGTAACAGTGAGTGTGCCTGAGTCATACTCGAAGCTGTTGATCCCATCCGGGCTAGAGAATCTGAGGCCGCCAGTTCCGTAGTCAATCTCGGTGATAGGGATCGAGAGACCATCAATGGGGCCGATACCAACGGCACAACCGTTTACGGGATAAGCCAGCGCCGAATCACGAGCTACGCGCTCCCATGTGTCGGTGGAAAAGACACCGCGGCCATCATGTGAGACGGTAAGCAGATACGCTCCGGTAGGATCAAATCCTGCCGCGACTAGACCACCGATATGAAGGTACTTCACCATGCGATGTGCGTAGAAGCGCCTAACATCCTATCAAGCCGAGGAAAAGGTGGTGGAAAGCCGGCATACTTGTTGAGACTCGACGGAATGACATAGAAGAGAGCGCGTTCAGGGAGGCAGAATCGCCTTGAAGACCCGGACCCAATTGAGGCCCAAAATTTTCTGGATGTCCTCCGCCGAGTAGCCTTGCTCGGCGAGCGCTTTGGCGACGGTCTTCCACCGGTCAGGCGCCGCCAGTTCGGGGCAGGCGTAGTGGTTGGAAGTCGTGCCCCAGCCGTTCAGGAATGCGTCCGAAGCCAGCCCGATGTGGTCGATGCCGACCAGGTTCCGCAGGTGGTCGATGTGCTTGACGAAGGCCGCGACGTCCTTCGTGCCGGAAGGATCTTCGATCATCCATCCGATCGACGCCACCCCGATGACCCCACCGGTTTTGGCGATGGCTTTCAGGGCTTCGTCGCTTTTATTGCGGTCCACCGGCGTCACCGCGCGGCAGTTGGCATGGGTGGCCACCACGGGCGCTTTGGAGACACGACAGACGTCGATGGTCGTCTGATCATTGGCGTGCGCGACGTCCACGATCATCTGCAGCCGGTTCATTTCCGCGACCACCTTTTCCCCCATCGGGGTCAAGCCGCCGGCTTCGCCCGTGCCCCGGCCCAGGACATCCTGGGGCGCCGGATTGTGGCCGCGACCGTAGGCGATGTTCAGGATGCTCAGCCCCTGCCGCTGCCACTCCGCGAGTTTCTTCACCGAACCTCCCAAGGGCTCCCATGTCTGGATGTAGAAGAGCACCCCGAATTTCCCGGAAGTCCGCAGGGCCGTGATGTCACCAGCCTTCCTCACCACCTCGGCATTTTTGTAGGTGCCGTTTTTGATTCGCTCGACCTGCCCGCTTAGCGATCGTTCACCGGAAACGTTCATCACGGTGAGATTGCGCCCGCTGTATTCCTTCAGCTTGCCAAAGTCGTTCTTCCCCGTCGCATCCACAAACGGGTCACTATCCCGGCTGCCCCCCTCTAGCCGCTGAAAATAGGAACCCTCACTGTCCACGACAAAGCTGTCGCGGATGAGTTTGTCGATATCCAGACCGGCCGCCCTGGAATCCGCCCAACTCAAGATCAGCACGAGAAGAAAAGCAATGCGGGGGGCCATGACGCAGAGTTTCTTCAGAGGCCCCGCAAGTGACAAGGTTCCTTTGGACTTTTTGCTTGACTTTTACGGGGTGATGAATTACAGTGGTCGCGGACATGGGAGGAAAAGGGAATGGCTCGGTGGGGTGAAATGTCAGGGCTAGGCCGAGGAGAGAGACAGGAGTTGATTCGATGCGCGTTGATTACACTTTCCAAATCATTGAACGGATTGCCGCCAAGGCGTTGGCGGGCGACGGCGTGAGGCCGGCTGGGGCCGAATTCCACCGCCACCTTCCGCACGCCCGTTTGCCTGCGTCTTCCTGCGGGCATGAATCCATGGAGCGCCTTGGTCGCTACCAACCAAATCAAAGCGATCCGAGCGGAGGGAGAAGCCACGCGCAGCGTGCCCGAAGGGTGGCGACGGAGGTCGCCGGCAATCAAGGCGGATCAAGCCGTATTAAGGTAAATCAAGGCGGCAATTTTTTCGGGTTTAAAGACCGGCAGCGGGACGCAACGGAGTGTTCCACGTGGTGGGAGCCGGAAAGGTTCGCCCCGCTCTCCCAGTCCCAATCCCACCCGAATCCCACCGTTTCTCCCACCGCATTTACTCTGGCCATCCCACCGATCCCACTCGATCCCACTCGCCATTTTTCAGCACTCACGGACTGCGTCACGAGCGACCACTCGAAATGTTCCACGCCGCCAACGAAGGGAGTTGTAGAGGCGCTTGTGCCAAGCGCCTTTCGATTCGCTGGGCGGCTGACACGGCCTCCCCCTACATCAAACCGGGTCGTTGCCGGATTTTCAGTGTGCATCTCCCTCCGTTTTCCCGCTAAGACTGCCGCCTCCCCCAACATCTTCCCCATTATGAAACGGCCCTCCCTGTTCCTTCCCCTACTCGCTCTGCTTGGCGCCCTGGCCAATTTCGCCAGCGCCGAAACCGCCCGCCCGAATGTCCTCTTCATCCTCTGCGATGACATCCGCTGGAACGCGATGAGTTGCGCGGGCCATCCGACGCTGAAGACGCCGAACATCGATCGCATCGCCAATGAAGGCGTGCGCTTCGCCAATATGTTTTGCACCACCTCGCTCTGCTCGCCGAGCCGGGCCTCGATCCTCACCGGCCTCTACGCGCATACCCACGGCGTGGTGAACAATTTCACCGAGCTGCCGGCCACGCTCACCCATTGGCCGATGCGCTTGCACGAGCAGGGTTACGAGACCGCTTACATGGGCAAATGGCACATGGGCGAGGACAACGACCTGCCGCGGCCCGGCTTCGATTTCTTCGCCACGCACAAGGGCCAGGGCAAATACTTCGACACCGAATGGAACATCAACGGCGCGGGCTCGAAGCTCATCCCCGGCTACTACACCACCATCGTCACCGACATGGCGCTCGATTGGCTGAAGAAAGATCACGCGGGCAAGCCGTGGGCGCTCTGCATCGGCCACAAGGCGCCACACAGCTTTTACACGCCGGAGGAGAAATACGCGCACTCCTTCGACAGCGTCCGCGTGCCTTATCCCGACACCGCGTTCCACCTCTACGACAAGCCCTCGTGGATCAAGGAGCGCCTCTACACCTGGCACGGCATCTACGGCCCGCTCTTTGAATGGCGCAAGAAATTCCCCGATGACAGCCCCGCGGGGGTGAAGGATTTCGAGAACATGGTGCACGGTTACTGGGGCACGATCCTGAGCGTCGATGACAGCGTCGGCCGCCTGCTCAAACACCTCGAGGACACCAAGCAGCTCGAGAACACCATCGTCGTCTTCATGGGCGACAACGGCCTGCTCGAAGGCGAGCACGGCATGGTCGACAAGCGCACCGCCCACGAGCCCTGCCTGCGCATCCCGCTGCTGGTGCGCTATCCCGGCCTGGCCAAGGCCAAGGTGATCGACGCCCAGGCGCTGACTATCGATGTCGCGCCCAGTCTCCTCGAGCTCTGCGGGGCGAAACCCCTGGATAACATCCAGGGCAAGTCGTGGGTGAAGCTGATCCACGAGGGCGACCCGACATGGCGCCAGTCGTGGTTCTATGAATACAATTACGAGAAGCAATTCCCCTACACGCCGAACGTCCGCGCCGTGCGGACCGACGAGTGGAAATACATCCACTATCCCCACGGGGACGGCACCCCCGACCGCTATATCGGCGAACTCTACAACGAGAAGAGCGACCCCGATGAGCGCTACAACCTGATCAAAGACCCGAAGCAGGCGGGCCGCGTCGAGGAATTGAAAGCGCAGCTCACCCAATTGATGAAGGTCACCGGCCTGACGCCCGAAAACGACAAAATGCCGATCGACCAAGGCATCGGGAAAGAGCTGCCGGACCAGAAGATTCGCTGACCGGCCGCGTCCGCAGTCTTGCGCAAAGCGTGCGCACCCCGTTTCCTACGCGTCGCCATGTTTCGTAGCTCCTCGAGCATCCGCGCCATTTTATCGCTGCTCGCTGGATTCGCCGCCCTCTGCACCCGGGCGACCGAGCCCGGCGCGGAAGCGAACGAGCCGGTGCGCCCCCTCCCGCAGCATATTGCCATTGATTCGGCGAAGGCGAAGCTCGGCGCCAAGCTGTTTTTCGATCCCCAGCTCTCCGGGGACAACTCCGTGTCCTGCGGGTCGTGCCACCACTTCGACCATGGCGGGGCCGACTACGGCGCGCACTCCAACGGCGTCGCCGGGAAGGTCGGCGGCGTCAATTCGCCGAGCATCTACAATCTCGCTTTCGACTTTCGCTACAATTGGAACGGCGCCGCGGAAACGCTCCACGAGCACCTCGACCTGCCGATGCGCAATCCCGTCGTCATGGCCACGGATTTTCCCAAGATCGTCGAGAAGCTGAAACACTCCGGCGACTACCCGCAGCAATTCAGCGCGGTCTTCCACGACGGCCTCACGGAACAAGCGGTCAAGGACGCGCTCGTGGAGTATGAGCGCTCGCTGATCACCCCGGATTGCCGCTTCGACCAATGGCTGCGCGGGGACAAGAAGGCCTTGAACGACCGCGAGATTGAGGGTTACCACCTCTTCAAGTCGCTCGGTTGCACGAGCTGCCACCAAGGCGTGAATATCGGCGGCAACCTGTTCCAAAAGTTTGGGGTGATGGGCGATTACTTCACGGACCGGGGCAATATCACGAAGGCGGATTTCGGCCGCTTCAACCTCACGAACGACGAGCGCGATCGTTTCGTCTTCCGCGTGCCGAGCCTGCGCAATGTGGCCATGACTGCGCCGTACTTTCACGATGGCTCGGCGGCGACCCTGCCCGATGCCGTCCGCATCATGGCCAGTTATCAGCTCGGGCGCTCGATCAGCGAGGAGGAGATCTCGCGGATCGTGGCGTTTCTTTCCACGCTGACCGGGGAGTTGCGACAGCCATGAAGCGCGGCACCTGGTTCTGGCTGGTGGCCGGCTTTCTGATCCTCGGCCTGTGCGGCTACCTGCTGCCGCGGGCCTGGCTGAATCTCGCCGATCACAATGCCTATCAGCAGTTGCTGCGCGATGCGCGCCAGCTCGACCACGAGATCAATGAAGCCGTGCTGAGCGCCCGGCTCGGATTGCTCCTGCATTACGATCCACTCGTCGAGAAGACAGCCGCGCTCAAGCGCACCCACGCCGCGTTGGCCAACACCCCCTCCTATATGCTCGTGCCCGGCCGGCAGACGCTGACCGACCATCTCAAGCAGGCGGAGGGCTTGCGCGCCCGCAAGGCGGTGCTCATCGAGCAATTCAAAACGGATTTTGCCGTGCTGCGCAACTCGCTGGCTTATTTCCCCAAGCTCGTCACCGATATTTCCCATCGCTTTTCCACGAGAGACGATGGAGGCGAAGTCATTCCCCTGCTCAACCGCATCCTCGAAGACGCGCTGGTCTATCATCACACCGCGAGCCCGGAAAATGAAAGCCGCCTGCGCAGCGGTCTCGAGGCGCTGCAAGGGCATCTCGCAGCCGTGGGCGATCGCACGGATGCGGCGGATCTGCAATTGGTCCTGGCCCACGCGAACGTGATTCTCCAGCGCAAACCAATCGTCGAAGCCCTCCTCGGCGAACTGGTTAATATGCCGACCTCGCCGATTTACGACGCCATGCAGATGCGCCTGGACTCTGAATACGCCGGCGCGCAGTCGCGCGCGCAGGGCCAGCGACTGGTCGTCTATGTGCTCAGCATGCTCATGCTCATCGGCGTCTTCTCGCTCATCATCCGGCAGTTCACCCATTCCGATCGGGCGCTGCGCGTCGCGGAAAAGAAATTTCGCAGCATCTTCGAGAAGGCCGGCGAAGGCATCTTCCAAACCACGCCGGATGGCCAGTACCTCGAGGCCAATCCCGCCCTCGCCCGTTTCTACGGCTACGGTTCGGTCAGCGAGCTCATCCAGCAGATCACCGACATCCGCGGGCAGCTCTACGTCGATCCCAAGCGGCGCGACGCCTTTCGCCGGCAATTGGAAAAGGACGGCCACGTCTTTTCGTTCGAGTCGGAGATCCGGCGCAAGGACGGCAGCATCGCTTGGATTTCCGAGAATGCCCACGCCGTGCGCGATTCCGCCAGCAAGCTGCTCTACTACGAGGGCATCGTCGCCGATATCACCCAGCGCAAGAATGCGGACTACGATCGCGAGCGGCGCAACCAGCGCGAATTGCTCCATCAGCGCTGCCTGCTCGGCCTCGCGCAGTTCGACAAGACGGATTTCAAAAAGGCGCTCTGTGAGATTCTCGACACGACGGCTTACACGCTGGGTGTCAATCGGGTCACGGCCTGGCGCCTGTTCGACGCCGGCACGCCGGAGGAATCGATCAAGGCCATCGGCACCTTCGACCTCGACCGGCGCGAACACCGGTCCGACGAGTATCACTTTCACTCCCGGGATTTTCCCAACTACTTTGCCGCGATTCGTCGCGAGACCTGCATCGCTGCCCCCGATGCGGTGACTGATCCGCGCATGAGCGAATTCGCCGAGTGCTATCTTCAGCCGCTCGGTGTTGCCTCGACCCTCGACGTGCCGATCTGGGCGCAAGGCCATCTCGCCGGTGTCTTCACCATCGAGCGCACCGGCGCCCGGCACGAATGGGAGGACGACGAGGTCGATTTCGCGCTCTCCGCCGCCAACCTCGTGGCCGTGTGCTTCGAAACTGCCGAGCGGGTGCTCGCACAAAAAGAAGCCGCGCGCGAACGCGAACGCGCCGAGCAACTGCTGCTCAACATCCTGCCTGGCACCATCGCCCGCCGTTTGCAGGCGGGCGAAGGACTGATCGCGGATTCCTTCGCCGAGGCCACCGTCCTCTTCGCCGACATCGTCAATTTCACCGAACTCTCCGCCGGCATCCCCCCGCAGGCCGTGGTCAGCTTGCTGAACAAAATCTTCTCCGCGTTCGACCAGCTCGCCGAGGACTTTGGCCTCGAAAAGATCAAGACCATCGGCGACGCCTACATGGTGGTGGGCGGTGTGCCGGCGCCGCGCGGAGATCACGTGGAAGCGGTCGCGGAGATGGCCCTGCGCATGCTCGATCGCTGCGCGGAATTGACCCGCGACGCCCGGGTGCCGGTCAACATGCGCATCGGCATCAATACCGGTCCTGTCGTCGCCGGCGTCATCGGCATCAAGAAGTTCATCTACGACTTGTGGGGCGACACCGTGAATCTCGCCAGCCGCATGGAATCCCACGGCGTGAGCGGCCACATCCAGGTCACCACCGCCGTCTACGAACGCCTGCGCGGCAAATACACCTTCGTCGACCGGGGGTTGATCGATATCAAAGGCCGCGGCCAGCAGACGGTGTTTTTACTGAAGGGCCCGTGCACGGAGACGGCGACCACGACAGTCTGAAATGGAATCAGAACGGAGGAATCGATGAAGCGATACTCGCTAAAGGTGGGCGATATACTCGAGATCTGCGTTCCTAAACGCGGATATAGTTACGTTCGGGTTTTGACTGAGGATGAATTTGCCCACCTTTTCGAAATTCTGGATCCCATATTCCCAACCGCATTGAAGGATCAGGAGTTTGAAAAGGCACAATTCAAGGTTCGGTCTGTTGTGTATATCAATTCTGCCGGTGCCAAAATCGCGTGGCCTTTGAGATTTCGCGGGTCGCGCACGGAGACACCGATACCAAATAGATTTTTTGGAAGTCCCAAGTATGGATGGACGATTATATCACAGGATGGCCAATCGAAACCCGGCCCAAAAGGTGCATCATATGACGCCCTTCTTGCGCGAGGATATATACACCGGGCACTGTGGCTACCCAAACGCATAGAAAACTATTTACTGTCAAATGAGCCTCTGCGGTGGACCATGTGGCCTGCATGATCTCCGTGGCACTAGATTGACGCCACGATGAGTCTCGCCTCCCCAGAAACTCCTGCCCCCCAAACGGCTGCGGCCCGGCCGAAAACCGAATACTGGCTCACCCGCTTCGTCCTGCTGCGTCTGCTCGGCTTCCTCTACTTCATCGCTTTCCTCTGCGCGGTGAATCAATTGGTCCCGTTGATCGGCCACCACGGCTTGCTGCCCGCCGACACCTATCTGCACCGGCTCACCGTCCATTCGGGATCGACCCTCGAGGGCTTCTTCGAGTTTCCCAGCGTCTTCTGGTTCGGCATTTCCGATGATGGGCTGCTGCTCGTGGCGTGGCTGGGTCTGATTCTGTCCGTCATCGTGCTCGCCGGTTATGCCAATTCGCTGATCATGCTCGCCCTTTGGGCGCTCTACATGTCGATCGTCCACGTGGGCCAGCTTTGGTATGGCTTCGGTTGGGAAACCCAGTTGCTCGAAACCGGTTTCCTTGGCGTCTTTCTTTGTCCACTGCTGGATGCCCAGCCCTTTCCCCGCCGCGCGCCGCCGGTGATCGTCATCTGGCTCTATCGCTGGCTCATCTTTCGCATCATGCTCGGGGCCGGTCTGATCAAGATCAAGGGGGATGCGTGCTGGCGCGACCTCACGTGTCTTTACTACCACTACGAGACACAGCCGATTCCCAATCCCGTGAGCTGGTGGCTGCATTTTCGCCCGCACTGGTTTCAGAAATTCGGGGTGCTCTGGAATCATTTCGTTGAATTGATCGTCCCTTGGTTCGGCTTTTACCCGCGATCTTGCCGCCATGCGGCCGGCGTCCTCATGGCCAGCTTCCAAGTGGTCCTCATCGTCAGCGGCAACTTGTCGTTCCTGAACTGGCTCACGATCGTTCCCTGCCTGGCCTGTTTCGACGATACGTTCTGGGCGAAGTTCCTGCCCCGTTTTCTAGTGACGCGCGCCCGTGACGCCGCCGCCCGCGCGCAGCCATCGTCAGCGATGGACTTCGCCGCCGTGGCCCTGGCCTTCATTGTCTCCATCTTGAGTATTGGCCCGGTGATGAATCTGCTCGGCGAGCAGCAGGCGATGAATCGCTCCTTCGACCCGCTCGATCTGGTGAATACTTACGGCGCCTTTGGTGCGGTGGGCCGCGAGCGCTTCGAGATCATTTTCGAAGGCACAAGTGACCCTTCTCCAGAGTCCGCGACGTGGCGCGCGTACGAGTTTCCCGCCAAGCCCGGTGATCCGCATCGCCGTCCGCCGATCATCGCGCCCTACCAACCGCGGCTCGACTGGGAGATCTGGTTCGCCGCGATGTCCAGCCCGGGTAATCACCCCTGGACGCTGCATTTCATCTGGAAACTGCTGCACAATGACAAAGGAACTCTCAGCCTCCTCGCCAACAATCCTTTCCCGGGTGAACCGCCCCGCTACATTCGCGCCGAATTGTACCGCTATCACTTCACGCCGCCGGACAAAGGGGACGGCACCTGGTGGACGCGCGAACGCGTGGGCGCATGGCTGCCACCGCTCTCCGTCGATCATCCGGAATTCCGCAAGCTGCTGGAAGCGGAAGGCTGGCTCGGATCGAACGATGGCACCCACTGAAATGCTCGCCCGTCGCGGAATTCGCCACATTTTCACAAGACAGAACGGGGTTGAGTGGTAGTATAAGGAAAACAGTCAATATTGCGGCAATCGATGGACCCCTCCCTCTCCCTTTCCTCCCCCCGGAACGAAGATCGTTATCTGCGTTGGATCGCCCTGCTCAACCTCGGCAAAGGCATTCTTTTTTGCCTGCTCGCCGTCGGTTTCCTCGGCCTCCTGCACAAGGATGTGGACGGTATTGTCGGCGGTTGGATGAGCGTGCTCGGCTTTAACATGGAGAATCATCACGTCGTGACCTTCCTCGCCCGCCTCGATAAAGTGACCGACCGCCAGCTCGGCCAATGGAGCGGCATTACGTTCGCCGTCGCCGGCGTGTTCGTGGCCGAGGGCACCGGTCTTTTGCTCCGGCAGCAGTGGGCCAAGTATCTCACCGTCTGCGTCACCGGGTCGCTCATCCCCGTGGAAATCTTCGAATGCCTCAAACACTTCGGTTGGTTGAAGTTCGGCTTGCTGACGGTCAATATGGCCGTTGTTGCGTTTCTCATCATCACCCTCATGCGCGAGAAGCGACGCCCGGGGCAGGAACGGATGGGCTCACGGGCTGCTCAGACTCGCCCGAATACGGTGACCTGCGAGCCGGTCTGAGCGGATAAGGTAGTAGCAAATAGTCATGGCGGGAGAATTTTCCGCAATGGAGCCAATGGAACCAATGGAGCGATGCACATTTTGCGCCGTGTCATGCGATACTTCCCCGCATGAACTCCGACGATTTCTACTACGCTCGCCACGGCAGGCTCGCTCACTTCCCGCCGGCGATTCGCCAGCAATTTCAGTCAAGGCGCTCCGGCGAGGGGAGGAAGCCGATTTAAGGTGCCTTAAGCCCAGTTAAGGCGATTTAAGGTGCGAGTTTTTTTAAACACAGGCTTGGGCCACCATTTGGAGAGCCCCGGCGGAGATCGAAAGAACTCGAATATCCTGAATGGCAGCGTGGAACGCATCTTGCACCGCTCCCTCTGGACAATCCTCCATGCCGCCTCGAAAGTGACTCCCGAATGAAAAGCAGGATCGAAACGCTCGTCTCCCAAATCGGCCAGATCATCGTGGGCAAGGAAGACGCCATTCGCCTGGCCACGGCCTGTGTTCTGGCCCGCGGTCATCTGCTCATCGAGGATATCCCCGGCGTCGGCAAGACCACTCTCGCCCACACCATCGCGCGGTCGCTCGGCCTCCAGTTTCGCCGCATCCAGTTCACCAGCGACCTCCTCCCGGCGGACATCGTGGGCAATTCCATTTTCGACCGCGACCAGCAGCGTTTCGTCTTCCACGCCGGTCCGCTCTTTTCCCAGATGGTCCTGATCGATGAGATCAACCGCGCCACGCCCAAGACCCAGAGCGCGCTGCTCGAAGCCATGGAAGAGACACATGTGACGATCGATGGCGTCACGCATCCCCTGCCCGCTCCGTTTTTCGTCATCGCCACCCAGAATCCGCAGCACCAGATCGGGACCTTCCCGCTGCCGGAATCGCAGCTCGATCGCTTCCTCATGCGCATCGAGCTCGGCGTGCCCGATCGCGCCGCCGAACGCACCATGCTGCTCGGGCAGGATCGCAAGCTCCTGCTCAAGGAATTCAAGCCGGTCCTGCCGATCGATCTGCTGGCGGAAATCCAGCAGCAAGTGCGCGCCATCCATTGTTCGCCGGCCCTTCTCGACTACCTGCAGGATGTGCTGGAGGCCAGCCGCCGCCGGCACCGCACCGGGCTTTCCCCTCGCGCCGGCCTCGCCCTGCTCCACGCCGCGCAGGCGTGGGCGCTCATGCAAGGCCGCGACATGGTCCTGCCCGAAGACATCCAGGCGGTGGGCGTCGCCGTGATGGCCCACCGGCTGGGACACGACCTGGAGGCCACCGAGACTTCCGGGCGCTCACTGGCCCAGAGTCTCTTGCGGGAAGTGCCGGTGCCTTAAATGGAGTCCCTCGGCACTCCAGATGACGACACGGATGGGGCGGCGAAATCCTAATTCCTAAATTCTCCATGCAAAGCTCCCTCATCGGTCGAGTCTGGGTCTGGCCCAATGGCCGCACGCTGGGTCTCCTCGCGGTGCTGGTCGCGATGTGCTACGCCGGCGCCAGCCAGAGCAACGGTGCAGCCTACCTGCTTTGCTTTCTGCTCACCGGCCTCGCCATCGTCTCGGTCGTCCACGCCTGGGCCAACCTCCACGGGATCCGCATTGCCGTGGAATCCATCCCGCCCGTTTTCGCCGGGGACGAAATCGCCGGGCCGGTCATTGTCACCGGCCGAAAAGGGCGCAGTCACTTCAGCGTGCGGATTTCGGCGTCAGGCGGTGTTCCCTTGACGCTCGGAGATACGATCGCCCCCGGTTCTCCCTCGCGCCTCGAGGTGCGGTTTCCTTCCTCCGAACGCGGGCACTATCGCGTCGTCCCGCTGCACATCACGAGCGATTACCCGCTGGGATTTTTCACCGCCCATCAACGCGTCAAAGCCGCCCACGATTTTTACGTCTACCCCGCGCCCCGTGGATCGCTGCCGTTTCCCACGACGATCGCTCCCACGCGCCAGCCCCGCGACGGCGTGCGGCATGAGGGAGATGATTTTGGCGGCACGCGGATGTGGCAGCCGGGCGAATCGCAGCGCCACATCGACTGGAAGGCGGCGGCGCGCAATCCCGTGCTGCTCACCAAGCAATGGACGGGCGAGACCGACGAGATTCTGTATTTCGACTGGGCCGCGCTGCCTTCGCTCGAGACCGAAGCGCGGCTCAGCCAGTTGGCCAGATGGATCGTCTCCGCCGAGCGCGGATTTGAGACTTACGAATTGCGTCTCCCGGGACGGATCATTCGCGCCAGCCGCGGTGACCGGCATTTCCACGAATGCCTGCGTGCCCTGGCCTCCTATGCCGAGCCGGTCGCCGGCTGATGTCCATGAATCTGTTTCGCCAATCCCGTTTCTCGAGCAACGTGGCGACCGCGCCGCTCGTCGGCATGATCGTGGCACTCGTGGCCGCGATCATCCCCCTGGCGGAAAGGGTCGCGGGCTGGGTCCTCCTCGGTTTCTTCGCGGCTGGCATCGCCCGCCTCGTCTTAAATCGCCCCGGCGCGCGTCTTCCTTCCCTGCCGGTGAAGCTCCTGCTTTTCGTCGCCAGCATTGGCGGCGTCGCCTTCAGCTACGGTTCACCTGTCGGTATTGAGCCGGGCTTTAGTATTCTGGTTGCCTTGGTCGGGCTCAAGTTGATCGAGGCCAACGGCCCGCGCGATTTTCATGTCCTCGGGCTGCTCAGCTTCTTCCTCGCGCTCTGCGACCTGTTCTTCTCGCAGGATTTCATGCAGTGGCTGTACGTCGCCGCCATCCTTCTGCTCGTGCTTGCCACACTGGTGCGCTTTCATCGCGGCGGTGGCGCCGGCAGCTATCCGCGGTCGGCGTGGCTTGCCGGCAAACTGCTCGCCCAGTCGCTGCCGATTGCCGCGCTGCTTTTCCTGTTCTTCCCCCGGGTCTACGGCGGCTTCCGGTTCCAGTTCAGTCAATCGCTCATGAATGTCGGTGGCATGTCCGACCGCCTTTCGCCCGGGAGCATTTCGTCGATGGCTTTGAACAGCGACATCGTCTTTCGCGCGGATTTTCCGGACGGCAACATCCCGCCCATGTCGTCGATGTACTGGCGGGGCGGCGTGCTCTGGCGGGGCAACGAGGGCCTCACCTGGGTCCTCGGCCCTTTTCTGCCGCGCGAGCACCGTGTCGGCCAGCTGGGCGGTCCGTTCATTCGCCAGCGGATCAGCCTTCAGCCGCACGGCGGGCGCTGGCTTTTCGCGCTCGACCATCCCGCGGGCGACGTGCGCGGCGCCCACTACCAGCCGGGTAATGTGCTGCAAAGCAATCGCGCCATCATCAGCCGCTACCGCTACGAGATCGTCTCGCGTCCGGAAAATCGCGAGATGACCTTGCCTGACGACCATCGCAAGGCCGCTCTCTATCTGCCGGGCAACATTGCCCCCAGCGTGCGGGCGCTCGCCGCCAGTTGGAAAGGCAACAATGCCACTCCGGAGCAAATCATCGAGGCCGCCGGCCGCTATTTTCGCCACGAGCATTTTGTCTACAGCCTCCAGCCCGGCGCCTACAGCGAAGCCCACGGTCTCGAGGAGTTTCTCTTCGAGCGGCGGCAGGGCTTTTGCGAACACTATGCGGCGGCTTTTGCCACGCTCATGCGCCTCGACGGCATTCCTTCGCGCATCGTCATCGGCTATCACGGCGGCGAATTTAATTCTCTGGGGAAATACGTCATCGTCCGGCAATCCGACGCCCACGCCTGGTGCGAGGTGTGGATCAAAGACAGCGGCTGGCAGCGCGTGGATCCCACGGACATGATCGCCCCGGACCGCACCGCTTCCAGCTTTGCCTCCTATCTCCAAACGCACACCGCGCAGCCGGACCCAGACTCCGCCCAAGGCTCACTCACCGCCACCGGCTTGCGCGAAATCCAGCACGATATCCAACTGGCGTGGGACAGCCTTAACTACCAGTGGGATCTGCACATCCTCAATTTCGACGAAGAAGCGCAGAGTAATTTTCTGTTCTCCCTCGGCCTGGGTTCAACGTCCTGGGTCGATATTCTTTTTTGGATTCTGCTCGCCGTGGCCTTGTTCGTCGCCGCGCTCACCTACCTGCTCCGCCGGCCTCGGGGTCGCGTCGATAAAATCGCCCAAGGCTACGCCTTCTTTTGTCGTGCGCTGGCCCGCGGCGGCCTGCCCCGCGAACCGTGGGAAGGCGCGCAACACTTCGGCAAGCGCGCCGCGCAGCAATTTCCCGCGCAAGCGCCCCTCATCGAGCGCATCTCCGCACTCTACATCGAGCTGCGCTACAGCCCCGCCCAGCCAAACCCCAAGCCATTTCTCGCCGCCGTCCGCCATCTGCCGCGCTTCAGCACGGGCGGAAATTGAAATAGCACCGCGCGCTATTTCGCCGGCGTGGCCAGCTTCGCTGCGGCCGCTTTGTCGGCGGCGGCCTTCGCCTTCGCCTCCGCGACCTTCTTCGCCTCTGACGCGGCCTGCGCTTCCAGCGGCACCCACGCCGCCTCGGCCTTCTTGATCTGCGCGGCGTCAAAACCGAAAGTCTGCAGCACCCCGGTCGCCATGATCTTGTTCCCCTCGATATTCATATGCACGCCGTCGACCGTGAAGACATTCTTCCCCGGCTGATTCGCCGCCTTGATTCGCTCTTGGAAGATCGCGTTCAAGTCCGCCAGCGGCAGATGCTTTTCTTTCGCCAGCTTGCGCAGAAAATCGTTATACGGCGCGAGCTTCTTGTTTTCGTCGTTGCCGAGGTCTTCCCGGATCACCGTCGCCGTGAGAATCACGACCTGCACACCAGCCCCTTGGGCCTTCTCCACGATCTGCGTAATGTTGTTTTGGTAAGTCCCCTTGTCCGGCTCGATGGAGCTGCGTTTTTCGTACTTCTGCGCGGCGGCTTGCGCATCATTGAGCGGCACGCCTTTATTGCCATGCCACACGTCGTTCACTCCACAGCTCAGCGTCATCCATTGCGGCTTCTTGCTCAGCACGTCCTTGTCGAGGCGCGCCAGCATGTCATTGGATTTGTGTCCGCCGATCCCCGCTGCGACCGGCGTGATTTTGATGCCGTTGGCTTCAAATGCCGCCACGATGAGTTTCACATAGCCCGCCGGATTTCCCCAGCCCTGCGCGGTGATCGAGTCGCCAAGAAACGCCACCTTGTCCTCCGGTTTCACGATGACTTCGGCGGAAACAGTTGGCGCGAACGCGCAAAGCAACGACGCAAAAACGACAGGGGCCAGACGAACGATGCGGCGGAACGAGGGGGGAATCATGTTGCCGTTGTCGACCAGGCAAGCCAGCCCACGCAAGCCCGAACATTGCCGGGCTTGCGTGGCTGACGCTGAATGATTGCTTAAAAACGAATCGTTACCCCCGCCCGGAGCCGATAATCGGGCGTCGTTTGGAAGGAAGTCGTGTTCATGAGCACCGGGATATCGGCACCGATCTCGGCATTGAACCGCCCGAAGGACGCGACGATCTGCGGCCCGACATAGAGCGAAGTCACGCCCGTGTCCTCCGCCGATTCACCGAGGAAGGTATCGGTGCCCTTCGTCTCCCCCGACACGTTGCACTGCACGCCAAGCGATCCGCGCGAGGAGCGCAGGAGGTACACGCCCGGTCCGCCGTTCCACGTGAAGTCGTTCGCATAGCGATACGAATAGTGCCCCTGCCCACGCCAGGTGAACTGCGCTTCCGCGTCGAAAAAGAACGCCTTGTAACGCATCGAGAATTGCGCGCCGAATACCCCGTCCCACGACCCCGTGCCCAGCGCGAGATCATGCCCGTGAATGCCACTCTCCGGCGCCCCTTCGACATCGACCTCATTAAACTCCTCGCGGACCCGGCTCTCGTCCCCGGTCGGCGCCTTGAGGCCCGCCGAAAACGTCAGGCTCGTCGTGAAGTCCGGCTCCCCGCGCTCCAGCGACAGTGACGTCTTGCCGTCCTTGGACAACCCGCCGCTGGTCTCGTGAAAGAGCGCCACCTTGTGGAAGACCACCAGGCTGGCCAGCAGCGACACATCGCCGAGGCCCGATTCATGGCCGTGCTCGATGTCGAAGCCCACGGGCCGCCGGAAGCTGCGATAGATGTACGGCACGTTTACCTGCAGGCTGAAACGATCGTGGAAGAGCTTCGCGCCGATGAAGAACTGCGTGTTGGAACTTTCGAGATACTGCCCGGTCGTGTTGTCGACCTTGTGGCCGTCCACGCGATCCGTGCCGAAGCTCGTGAACTGCTCGGCCGCGCCCGCGTAGAAGCCGACGGATTTTTCCGGCGCGACCTCGAGACGGGGCGTATAGCATCCGCAGAGATCGCAGGCCATGGTGGGAGCAGCGAGAGTAAGAGAGAGAATAGGGAATAGGTACTGAGAGATTTTCATGATGATTGGTTGGTGGGAGTGCGGCGGCGCACGTCGTGTGCGTCCGGACCGCGGGTGGAGGAAATAGCCCGGCCACGAACACCGTGGCTGGCTCGGGAGTGAGTGGGAGTTAAGCGACCGCGCCTCGAGGAGGCGGGGCCGTCGGTTGCTCCGCACGGACTTCGCCGTGCCACTCCGGGATCTCCAGTTTCCACGAGATCCCTTCCTTCTTCTCCAACACCGCCAGCGCCGGCATCACAAATGCCGCCTGGTTTTCCACTTCCATCGCGCGCGTCGACTGCGGCTCGCTGCTCTTCGCCCGCTCGACCTGTTTGCACAGCGAACAAGGGTGCCGCCCATCGAACGTCTTTGTCACCGCCTCCATGATCGGGCCGTTGCGCGAATACGACATAAGCATCCGCGTCCACGCCAGCGATTGCAGCGCCATCCAATGTCCACCCGAGGCTGCGAACAGCACCAAGAGCATGAGCACTTGGCCAAATCGGAGCAGGTTCGGGGGCATCGCGTCGGTGTTAGAGGCCGACCGTGTGCCCTGTCAATCTCCTTTGCCGTTGGGAGGGCGTTGTTCGCCGGAAATAGAAAATGAAAGATGGAAGATGAAAAATTGCGGTTTTTGCCGATGCCTGTCGCCGCGGGAGCTCCCGGACCAACGCTCGGGACCAAATTTTCCATTTTCCATTTTCCCGTTTTCCATCCTCAATCCCCATCGCCTGCATGGCATCTCCCTTCTCCTTTCTAAGACGGCGTACCTTCTGGCTCGGCCTTTTACTCCTGGCGGTTCTCGTCCCCGGCTTCATCGCCGGCGCCAACTTCTGGGTGCTGCACAGCGCGCGCCGCGCCATCTTCACCGACTCAGCGCAATTGCCGAAAAACGACGTCTGCCTCGTCCTCGGCACCTCGCGCTACAATGGCGATGGCATCAGCGACAACACCTTCTTCCTCGGCCGCATGAACGCCGCCGCACGCCTCTATCACGAGAGCAAAGTGCGCCATTTACTCGTGAGCGGCGACAATGGCCACGCCGGGTATGATGAACCGACGTGGATGCGCGACGCGCTCATCCAGCGCGGTGTCCCCCGCGACGCCATCACCCTCGACTACGCCGGCTTCCGCACGCTCGACTCCATGGCCCGCGCCAAGGCCGTCTTCGGCCTGCGACGCTTCACCATCGTCACCGACGACTTTCACATGGCGCGGTCCATCTTCCTCGCCCGTTCCTACGGCCTCGAGGTCGTCGGCTGCCCTTCCGAACCCGTCGCCTACTGGTGGTCCAAGAAAGTCCGCACCCGGGAGCTCGCCTCCCGCACCGTTGCCTGCCTCGAAGTCTACCTCCTTCACACCAAGCCCCGGTTTTACGGCGCGCCCGTAAAGATCGAAGTCGCGGCGACGCCGTAGCCCTCTTCCCTCCGCGTCTCCGCGGTAATTCCACTCGCCCGCTCAAGCCCCCGCGCTCCGCATGTGGAGAAACCGGAAAAACTCCGCTCCCTCGCGCAGACGCCTCTTCATCATGTCCCAATCGCCGAGCATTTCCCCGAGCATCCGCGCGATCGGGCGCGGGCGGAAATAGTAGGCTTTGTAGAAGCGCTCCACCGCCCGAAAGATTTCATCGCGCGACAGCCCGTCGTACTCCAGCGCCGCGGCCTGCTGCCCCCACTCGTCCACCAAGTGCGCATCGCCCGCAAACCAGCCATTTTCCTTCGCCTGTCGATAAAGCTCCGTGCCCGGATACGGCGCCGCCAGGCTCACCTGGATTGAAAACACATCCAGCGACTTCGCAAACTCGATCGTCTCGCGGATCGTCTCCGGCGTCTCCCCCGGCAGCCCGAGAATGAATGTCCCGTGAATCGTGATGCCAAGCTTCTTGCAATTGGCCGTGAACTCTCGTGCCTCCTCGATCCGGATGCCTTTCTTGATGTTGTCGAGAATGCGCTGCACTCCGCTCTCGTAGCCCACGAGCAGGAGCCGCAGTCCATTGTCGCGCATCGTCTTGAGTGTCTCGTAATTCACGTTGGCCCGCGCGTTGCAACTCCACGTCATCCCCAGCTTGCCCAGTTCCTTCGCGATCTCCCGTGCCCGCGGCTGGTACGCCGTGAACGTATCGTCATCGAAAAAGAACTCCTTCACCTGTGGGAACAGCCGTTGCGCATGGGCCATCTCGCGCGCCACCGCGGCCGGCGATTTGGCGCGATACTTGTGTCCGCCCACCGTCTGCGGCCAAAGGCAGAAGGTGCACTGCGCCGGGCAACCGCGCCCGGTGTAGTGCGATACGTACGGATGCTTCAGGTAGCCGATGAAGTAGCGCTCGATCTCCAGGTCGCGCGCATACACATCCATCACGCTCGGCAAGGCATCGAAGCTCTCGATCATCGCCCGCTCCGCGTTGTGCACGATCTTCCCCTCGCGGCGAAAAGACAACCCATCGATCTCCGCCAGTGGCTTGCCTTGCGCCACGTCGCGGCAGGTAAAATCGAACTCCTTGCGCCCCACGAAATCGATCGCCTCGCTCGCGCGCAATGTCTCGGCCGGCAAGACCGCCGCATGCGCTCCCACCAGTCCTATCTGCACATCCGGATTCTGCGACTTCAGCGCCTCCGCCAGTTCCGCATCGCCACGCAAGGTCGGCGCGCTGGTGTGAATGATCACCAGTTCATAATCCCGCGCGATCTTCAGCACATCGTCACGCGTTTGATCATGGGGGGGCGCATCCACAAGTTTCGCCCCCTCGATCAACGCCGCCGGCTGCGCCAGCCACGTCGGAAACCAAAACGACTTCACCTCACGCTTCGCCTGGTACCGCGACCCTGCTCCACCATCAAAGCCCTGCCACGAGGGCGGATTGACGAAGAGGGTTTTGCGGAACATGGCGATACTGTGACGCGCCCTGCGGCAGGATGCAATCGTCACTGTCGCCGAAGCGGTTACGAGGAATTGCTTTGACGCCCTCGCTTAACGCTCGAGGCGTCTCAGCGACCGGAAAAACGAACCGCCTTAGTGCCGCGCGAGCAGGCTGAGAATCGCTTTCTGCGTGTGGAGACGGTTCTCCGCTTGCGTAAAGATAGTCCCGGCGTGGGCTTCGAGCACTTCCTCGGTGATCTCCTTGCCGCGATAGGCCGGCAGACAGTGCATGACCAGCACACCGGGCTTCGCCTTCGCGACGAGCGCGGAATTGATCTGAAAACCGCCGAGTTGCGCCTGCCGATAGGCCGCTTCTTCTTCCTTACCCATGCTTACCCAAACGTCGGTATAGAGCACATCGGCGCCTGCGGCTGCGGCATCGCGATCGTCGGTAACGGTCACATTCCTCGTGTGCAAGCGGGCGAGCAGCGCTGCGTCCGGCTGGTACAGCTTGGGTGCAGCGATGCGCAGTTGGAAATCGAGCTTCGCGGCCGCCCACATCCACGAAACGGGTACGTTGCACGCACCATCGCCCACGAACGTCACGACCTTGCCCTCGATCTTGCCGAGTTTTTCCCGGATCGTTTGGAGATCGGCGAGGATCTGGCAGGGGTGCTCCTCATCCGTCAGCGCATTGATTGTCGGCAGGCCGGAATACTGCGCGAACTCCTCGACATCGCTCTGCGCGTAGGTGCGGATGACCGCGCCGTGGACCATGCGCCCGAGGACCCGCGCGGTATCCTTGATCGGCTCGCCACGGCCGAGCTGGATGTCGTTGGCGTTGAGGAAAAGAACGTCGCCGCCCAACTCCCGGATGCCAACCTCGAAACTCACGCGGGTGCGCGTGGAACTCTTGCTAAACATGAGTGCCCAGCACTTGTGCCGCAGGGGGTGCGCGTCCATGCAACCCCGCATGGTCTTCATCTTCACGGCCAGCTCGAGGATGGCCTCAATGTTGTCGCTGCTGAGCGATTCGATCGAGAGGAGGTGTTTCATGGCGGGGGCGGAGTCGGAAAAAACGTCGGTTGTCCTCGCGTCGCGCCGGGATTGCAAGCGTTTCTTCCATCCGTTCTGGAACAATCGGGTGACGATCTATTCTTACGCCGCTTCGCATCGGCCTTGATCCTCGCGAAATAGTGCTGGGCATCGGCGCCGGGTGGTCACGATTATGGCGCTTCCCTCATGAAGCGTCTCGCCCTCCTCGTCTACGCGCTGGCTTCGTTTTCGCTCTGCGCAGCGCAACCCGAAAGGCATTTACTCTACATAGCCGAACCGGGCATCCGCAACGATCTCGCCTGGGGCGGCCATGGCGTGCTCGTCTTCGATATCGACCACGAACACAAATTCGTCCGGCGGATTCCCTTTGGCGGGCTCGACGAAAAGGGCGTGCCTCGCAACGTGAAAGGCATCTGCGCCCACGCGGCCACCAAGCGGCTCTTCATTTCCACCACGCACACTTTGTCCTGTCTCGACCTCGTAACGGAAAAGGTGCTGTGGGAAAAGCCCTTCGAAGGCGGCTGCGACCGGATGTCCATCACCCACGACGGCAAAGACATTTATCTGCCCTCCTTCGAGAAAGACTTCTGGAATGTCGTCGACGCCGCGACCGGC
>NZ_JBDUCX010000276.1:0-8284 GCF_040003245.1 Chthoniobacter sp. | reverse complement strand
TATCGACCTGCCAATACCGAAGTGGCCGCCGCCATGCCCACGGAACCCAAACACCGCCTCATTTCACGTCAACTCCTCGCCGACATTTCAGCGGGCAAATACGGCGCGACTAATCGTCTGCCGAGCGAGGCACAGTTAGTAAAAGCATTCCACGTATCGCGACCGACCGTGGCACGTGCCCTGCAGGATTTGCAAGCGGACGGACTCATCGAACGGCGCGCCGGTTCCGGTACTTATATCCGGGCTTCCGCCGGGATGCCATCCGTGGCCCGCCAACTCGCCTTGCTGATTCCCGGCTTGGGCAGCACGGAGATATTTGAACTGATCGCCGGTGAACTGGCGAGCCTCGCGCGCGTTCATGAATACAGCCTCCTCTGGGGCGGCTCCGCGGCTCCGCGACCGGATGGAGATTTGAGCCTGGAGCATGCCGCGGAACTCTGCGAGCAGTTCATCACCCGCCGGGTCAGCGGGGTGTTTTTTGCGCCCTTCGAATTGACGAGAGAGCGGGAGGGGGTGAGCCGGCGGCTCGGCGAAACCTTGCGCCAGGCGGGTATCCCGGTGGTGTTATTGGACAGGGACGTGCTGCCTTTTCCGAACCGCAGCGACTTCGATCTCGTGGGTGTCGATAATATCGCGGGCGGCTATTTGCTGGCCGAACATCTCATCAAGCTGGGATGCAAGCGCCTGGCTTTTGTGGCGCGTCCGCATTCTGCACCGACCGTCGAGGCGCGCATTGCCGGCGCTCGCGAGGCGCTCGTGCGTCATCACTGCGAGGTTCCCCGGAACTGGGTGCACAGCGGAGATCCGGAGGACGCGCGATTTGTCCGCAGCCTGATTGCCGGCCGCCAATGGGACGCTTTCGTGTGCGCCAACGATCATACCGCCGCCGTGTTGCTGCGCTCGCTCGAGCAGGCGAAGTGCAAAGTCCCGCGGGATGTGCGGGTCGTCGGTTTTGACGACGTCAAATACGCGACCCTCCTGGGCGTGACGCTGACGACGATTCACCAACCTTGCCGCGACATCGCCGTCACCGCATTTCGAGCCATGCTGGAGCGGATCGCCGAGCCCACGCTGCCCGCGCGCAGCATGCTGCTGAGCGCGCGTCTCGTGGTGCGGGAATCGTGCGGGGCTTATCTTCCACGCTAGCTGCCGTTGAAAGCAGGCGACGATGCCTAGCGAGTTCCGCGGTCCAGAAACGAGCCGAGAAAGAACGATTGATCTTCGGAATCCATATCGCTGTGGTACCATTTGGATTCCTTCTTACGCCACGGCTTTTCTTCCTCGTGAGCGCAGCTCGAAAGCAGATTTGCGGCAGCGAAGGCGATGGCCAGGACCAAGATTTTCAGTGGGGATGGAAGGTTCACAATTGGATGCCAAAGTGGATTTGTCGTCCGATTTCGACAAAGCCGCAAGCGGGGTAAAGGTGTTCGCCCACTTCATTGCCGGCCATGGTCTCGATCATGGCGTAAGCCATGCCTTCCCGGCGAAGATAGTCCAGTGCATATTGCAGGAGGCGGCGGCCCAAACCCTGTCCCCGGGCGCCGGCCGCAATGGCCAGGTTCGGGATACGTGCTTTGCCGGAAGGTCGGTCCAGTTGCGTGGTGATGTAGCCCACGATCTCGCTTTCGGCTTCGGCCACAAAGGCGCCGGTCGGGTTGGAGCTTAGGTCTTCCTCGATGTGTCTGGCCTTCCTCCAACGCCAGTCGTGGCCGTTCAGAATGCCAAACTTGCTTTCGACAATCTGGTCGAATGAGACGCCATCAAATGAATCGACAGTGATGCGTCGCAAGACTTCCAAGTCGCCCGCTTGATACGGGCGAATGACGATATTCATTGCTGATTCGCTCAGCGCGCGCTTTTACTTGGCTTTCTTGACTTTAGCCCAGCGGCGCTTCACTGCGGCGACGATGCGCGCGCGAGCCTCGGGGCTCAAGTTGCGTTTGCCTTTTTTGCGCTTGCCGGCCTTGGGAGCTGCCGCCGGCGCCGCCGCTGCTGTCGTCCCTTTCACCTTCGCCCACCTGGCCTTCTGGGCGGCGGCAATGCGCGCCCGACCTTCCGCTGACAAGCCGCGCTTTTTCCGGCCGGTTTTGACAGCTACCGCAGCCACTTTTGCGGGGGCCGATACTTTTACACTCGCGCCGAGAATCGAGGCCAGTTCCGATTCCAGTTTTTGGATCTGTTCGGAAATGGTGATGGCTCGTTTGAGTTGGTCAATCGATGGGGTTGTGGACATAGATGGAAAACTACTGATGGAATAATGGCCGTCAGTCAATTGTATAACTTAACGCAATTGTCGTAATCAGGGATTGCGCTCTCGAGGGCGAATCATATTATCCGCCCCATGCCTACCAAAAAAGCTCCCGCTAAGAAAGCTCCCGCTCGTAAAGCTAACGCCGCCTTCCTCAAGCCCGTTCAACCGGATGAGGTCCTCGCCAAAGTCGTTGGTTCCAAGCCCCTGCCCAGAACCGATCTGACCAAGAAGCTTTGGGACTACATCAAGAAGAACAAGCTCCAGGACGCGAAGAAGCGCACCCAGATCAACGCCGATGACGCGTTGAAGGCTGTCTTCAATGGCAAGAAGAGCGTGAGCATGTTCGAGATGACCAAGCTCGTCTCCGGACACGTCAAGTAAGTAAATATCTCAGGTCAGCAAGATCCCCAACCATCCATGGACCGATTATCGGGATGTGGAATTGGTTGGGGATCGCTGGCTTTGATCGGTGTAGGACTTGCCTGGGGCAAGCGCCGAGGCGGTTTGAATGAGTGCGTGTGGTCCTTGATCTTGGGATCTTCGGCGACGTTTTTCCCCCGTCGCCTTTTTAAGAAATTGCCGCATCGCGGATAGCGTCTGCGATCATTTGCGATGGCCGATTTGACCAACCCCAAGGTGATCAAGCTCAAGGGGGCCTTGTTTCTGGTTGCTGGAGTGCTCTCGGCGACGTTGTTGCTAGTTGACGCGCCGACCATCCGCACGGCCGCGCTCCTGGCGATTGCGATCTGGAGCTTCTGCCGATTTTACTATTTCGCGTTTTACGTCATCGAGCACTACGTCGATCCGAGCTTTCGCTTTGCCGGTTTGGGGGCGTTCCTGCGTTATTGGTGGAAGTCGCGAAAGAAAGGTTGAGACGTCTCAAGTCCGCCGCTCGCGGAAGAAGGCCTGGAGCATGGCGGCGCATTCGTCCTGCCGGACACCAGCCGTGATTTCGCAGGAGTGGTTGAGCCGCGGATGCTGGAGGAGCTGGAGGAGGCTGCCACCGGCGCCGTCCTTTGGTGAAGGGCAGCCGAAGATGACACGTTTCATCCGCACATGGACGAGGGCTCCCGCGCACATCGGGCAGGGCTCCTTGGTCACGTAGAGATCGCATTCCGTGAGCCGCCAATCGCCGAGAACACTCTCTGCCTGGGTGATGGCCAGCATCTCGGCGTGGGCCGTGGCGTCCTTCAAGACCTCGACCTGGTTGCAGGCCCGGGCGATGATCTGACCCTGATGCACGATGATGGCGCCGATGGGCACTTCCTCCTGTTCCCAGGCGCGCCGGGCCTGCCGCAAGGCCTCGCCCATGAAGTAGGTGTCGCTGTGGAGATCGATGATGTCGTCCATAGAGTGGAGGCGGTCGGAAGCAGAAGGTGAAGAAGGCGTGAAAATTGGGTTGCGCTGCGCCGGAATCAAGCTATTACTCCCGTCCCTTTTTCACCATCCATACTGGAGCCAACGCCATGCCCACCATCATCGACAAAATCAATCAGGAGCAACTCAAGAAAGACCCCGCGAAGTTCAACGTGGGCGACAGCGTGCGCGTCCACACCATCGTCAAGGAAGGCGACAAGGAGCGGGTGCAGATCTTTGCCGGCATCGTGATCGGCCGCAAGGGCCGGGACATCAACCAGACTTTCACTGTCCGCCGCATCAGCTACGGCGAAGGTGTGGAGCGCGTTTTCCCCGTGCACTCGCCCCGTATCGCGAAGGTGGAAGTAGAGACCGCCGGCACCGCCCGCCGGGCGAAGCTGAACTACCTGCGCAAGCGCACCGGTAAGGCGGCGATGGCCGTCCGCGAGAAGGCTGTGACGACCGCGGCCTAAGCGCCCTATCCTGTTTCCGCCGCGATGCCTTGCGGCCTGCGCCACGAACGCAAACTGCGTGCGAGCGGCTGTGTACTCATCGCGGGTATCGATGAAGCTGGGCGAGGACCGTTGGCTGGTCCGGTCGTCGCTGCGGCGGTGATTCTGCCGGAGCGTTTCCGCCACGCGTTGCTGGACGATTCGAAGAAGCTTTCCGCCGAGCGGCGTGAGGGGATCTATGCGGAACTCACCGCTCATTCGGGAGTCTGCTGGGCGGTGAGCGTCGTCGAGCATGAGGAGATCGACCGGATCAATATCCTGCGGGCCACGCACGAGGCGATGCGCCGCGCGGTGTCGGCGCTGGCCACGGCGCCGGACCACGTTTTGATCGATGGCCTGCCCGTGCGCCCGTTTCCCCTTCCACAGACGGCGCTGGTCGGGGGCGACGCCTTGAGTTTCAGCATCGCGGCGGCGAGCGTCATCGCGAAAGTCACCCGGGATCGCATCATGGTGGAAATGGACCAACGGCACCCCGGCTACGAATTTGCGCAGCATAAAGGCTATGGCACCGAGCTGCATCTCGCTAAACTCAAGCAGCATGGGCCTTGTCCGATTCATCGCCGATCTTTTCTCCCTGTCCGGCAGGCGGAGTTTCCGTTCGCCTGACGAAGGAGAGGATCCTGACCAGTGGCTCGGCCGGGAAGGGGAGCGGCTTGCGGCGCGCTATCTCCGGCGCCATGGCTACAAAGTATTGTATCGCAACTTCCGGGCGCCGCACGGCGGGGAAGTGGATGTGGTCTGCCGCGACAAGACGTGCGATACGCTGGTCTTCGTCGAGGTCAAGACGCGGCGCAGCCTCGCCTTTGGCACGCCGGGCGAAGCGGTGACCCGGGAGAAGCAGAAGCTCATCGCCCGCGGCGCGCTGGCCGGGCTCGAACTGCTCGGCAATCCCGAAATCATCTTCCGCTTCGATATCGTCGAGATCCTCTTCGAGGAAGACACGCCGTCGTTTCACATCATCAAGGACGCCTTCAAGCTGCCCGAGCCGTACATCTACTGAAAAGGGGATGCCAGCGGAGCCGGCATCCCCAAGGGAAGCTTTGCTAGTTGAGACGGCTGGCTTTACGCGGCGAGCTTGTAGGTGGCGGGCGCGACCTTCTTGATCTTGGCGTTCTTCTTGCCCGTGGTGGCGAACCACACGGCGACGTTGCGGTAGTTGCTGCCGACCTGATCCGAAAGATCCTTGATTGTGACCCCGCTGCTGCCCGCACCGCTCAACGCGGTCAGGATGTTTTCCGACAAGGCGCCGCGCTTCGCTTTGGCCGGCTTGCGGCCTTTGGCTTTCACTTTAGTGGCCTTGGTGGGAGCTGGCGCCGGCTTGTGGCCGTTGCCGTTCAAGCGGTAATGGCCTCCAGCGACCTTGATGATGCTCGGCATCCGTTTCGAGGTGGCGTGAAACCAGGCGTGCAGATTCGCGGCCTTGGTGCCGAGGCTCTCCGCCAGTTCGGTGACCCGCACGCCGGCGTGACCGGCGGTCTCGAGGGCGGACAGGATCTGGGCTTTCAGTGCGCCGCGCTGCGTGCGGCCCTTCGCCACCACTTTGCGAACGGCTTTGGCAATTGTCGAAGATGCCTGGTCGAAGATTTGATCACGGGTGGCCGTAATCTGCTGATGAATCTCGTCGATCTGTTGTTGCAGGGCCGCGCGCTTTTCTTCGAGCGCGAGCAAAGACTTAAGATGGACGGTACGAGGAGAGGTGTTGGACATTGCTATTCATTAGTCCATCAACTAATACATGCAAGGGGAAATAATACGAGAGCGTAACAATCACGCCGGCTGACTTCTAACTCGGTCAGTTACCTCGGGAGTTACTGCGTATTATTACGCTGTCCGCCCGCAGCAGTTCTTGTATTTCTTGCCGCTGCCGCAGGGGCAGGGGTCGTTGCGTCCCACTTTGCTCGCTTCGCGCACCGGCGCACGTTTGGCGGTGAGTGCTTCGTCCATCGAAGGTTCGGAAGAGCCATTGGGCTCCAAGGCTCGCGTGGCGGACGTGGGAGGATTTTGCCGGACTCCCGCGGGCCGCTCCGCTCCTGCGGGCTGCGATTGCTGCGCGCCGGTCTCGTCGGAGCTGATGAGAAACTGCGGCAGATTTTGCAGGAACTCGCCGAAGGCTTCCAGGTTGGCTGTCGAACGGAAGAGATTCTGCACGATCTCGGTTTTGATGTTGCCCATCAATTCCGTGAACATGTCATAGGCTTCGGTCTTGTATTCCACGAGCGGATCCTTCTGTCCGTAGGCACGTAGATATACGGCCTCGCGCAACGCATCGGTGGCGTAGAGGTGTTCCTGCCAGAGCCGGTCCACCGCATTGAGGATAATATTCCGTTCGAGATAGCGGACTGCTTCCGGTGGTTCGTGCGAGCACTTCAGCTCGTAAGTCTTCTTGATCCGATCGACGAGATACTGGCCGATCTCGGTCGGCGTTTTCTTGTCCAGGGCCGCCGCTTCGGCGGTGAGCCCCATCGGGAAGGTCGTGTTCACCCAGTGGAGCAAGCCGCTCGGGTTATGGTCCTCGCCGTCTTCGGGCAGGAAGAGCAGGACCTTAGCGGGGATCGCTTCCTCCACGACCTCATAGAGCAGCGGGCGCGGTTCCTCGGAATTGATGGCGTCGTTGCGGAAGGCGTAGACGACCTCGCGCTGCTTGTTCATGACGTCGTCGAAATCCAGTGACCGCTTGCGGATCATGTAATTGCGCTGCTCGACGCGCTTTTGCGCGGTCTCGACAGATTTGTTGAGCCAGGGATGCTCCAACTCCTGGCCCTCTTCGAGGCCAAAGCGTTCCATCATCTTCGTCATGCGATCGGCCGCGCCGAAGTTGCGCATGAGGTCATCCTCAAAGCTGACATAGAAGCGTGACAAGCCGGGATCTCCCTGGCGTGCGCAACGGCCGCGCAACTGGCGATCGATACGACGTGATTCGTGCCGCTCCGTGCCGATGACATACAACCCGCCGACCTCAGTCACGCCGGGGCCGAGCTTAATGTCCGTGCCGCGACCGGCCATGTTGGTCGAGATGGTCACGCTGCCCGGCTGGCCGGCGCGCGAGATGATCTCGGCCTCTTGCATGTGATACTTCGCATTCAGCACCGCGTGCGGCACTTTCTCGCGCTTGAGCATGCGGCTCAGCACTTCGCTGGCTTCCACGCTCACCGTGCCCACGAGCACCGGCTGCTGCCGGGCATGTGCATTGACGATTTCCTTCACCACCGAGTTGAATTTCTCGCGGCGCGTCTTGTAGATGAAATCGTTCATGTCCTTGCGGATGCAAGGCTGGTTCGTCGGGATGACGGCGACATCGAGCTTGTAGACGTCGCTGAATTCATTCGCCTCGGTCTCCGCGGTGCCGGTCATGCCCGCGAGCTTGTAGTAGAGGCGGAAGTAATTCTGGATGGTGATCGTCGCGAGGGTCTGCGTCTCGCGTTCGATGTTCACGTTTTCCTTGGCCTCGACCGCGCCGTGCAGGCCATCGCTCCAGCGGCGCCCCGTCATCTTGCGGCCGGTGAATTCGTCGACGATCACGACCTTGCCTTCCTCGACGACGTACTGCACGTCCTTCTCGAACAGGCAGTAGGCGCGCAGGAGTTGCGAGATATTGTGAATGCGCTCGCTCTGGTGATCGCAATAAGCCTGCCGCTTTTGCTTTTCCTCCAGCTTTTGTGCGTCGGTCAGGCCGGGCGTCTGGTCGATCTCCGCAAATTGCGTGATCAAGTCCGGGAGCACGAACGTATCGGGGTCGTCCGGGTTCATGAACAAGCGGCCTTCCTCACTGAGGTCGGCCTCGTGGGCCCGCTCGTCCATGGTGAAGAGGAGTTCTTCCTTGAGCGCGAAGAATTCTTCCTTGCGCGTGTCGCCATAGAAAGAAAGTTCCATCTTGTCGATGGCCCGGCGCCGCTCGTGGTCCTCCTGCATGCGCAGGAAGCCTTTGTTGCGCGGCTGGCCGAGTTTGACCTTCACCATCAGCCGGGCGGCTTCCTCGTTCTTGCCCGCCTTGAAAAGCTCCTCGGCATCGGAGACGAGGCGATTGCAGAGCATGGTCTGCTTCTTGACGAGTTGCTCGACGAGCGGCTTGAACTTGTCGAACTGGTGCGTGGAAACCGTGGCCGGGCCGCTGATGATGAGCGGCGTGCGCGCCTCGTCGATGAGGATCGAGTCGACTTCGTCGACG
>NZ_JBDUCX010000073.1:0-27078 GCF_040003245.1 Chthoniobacter sp. | reverse complement strand
TCACCGGCATATTCTTCGTGTAAGTGGGATCGAACACCTTGTTGGTGTCGTCCATCTGGATCTTCTTGCCGCTGGGGTTGAAGGCGACCTGCACGAGGACCGTCGCCAGGCCGGCGTTGGAACTGGAGTGGTCTGTCGTGATGCCCGGGAGGTTGGTCGAGACGGAGATCCGTGTATTGACAAAATAAACGACACTGGCCAGCTCCGCGTTGGAAGGGCTGGCCGCTTGCGGCACGATTTCATTGCCCTGTTCGTCGAAATACCGGACATGGATCGGATTCGTCCTGCCCACATCCGAGGCGGCGTAGCTGTTGGCGTAATTGTAAGGATGCGCGGCGTCGCCCACCGGATGGGCCGCGTCCGTCAGCGTATCAAAATCCGTCAACTGGGCATCCTGGATGATCCGTTGCGCGATCTGCGAGCACACGGAATTGTCCATCGCCTGCCGGAATTGTTGCAGCCCGGCCGGGATGAGGCCCATAATGGCCACGAAAGCGAAGGAGATGACGCCGACGGCCAGCACCACTTCGACGAGCGAGAAACCGGACTGCCGCCGGCGGGCTATGAATTTACGGGAGAGGGGAGAGTTTGGAGGAAACACAAGCGCAATGAATTTACTTTGTGATTACGGATTCATACGCCACTCCGCGCCTTTGACAATAAAAAAGTTTAATTTTATCGCCACATATGGCGCCTGATTTATGCCTCACGCTCCGTAGCGCCCACCACAATGCGCCCCCTGCCCCGCGCCACCGGCAGGCGCCCTTAGGCGATGAGTTCGTTGACCACGTTGCCGTGGACGTCGGTGAGGCGGAAATCGCGCCCGGCATACCGATACGTCAGCTTTTCGTGGTCGAAGCCGAGGAGCTTGAGAATGGTCGCGTGGAGATCATGGACGTGGACCGGCTTCTCCGCGGCGGCAAAGCCGAAGGGATCGGTCGCGCCATGGACATAGCCGCCCTTCACCCCGCCGCCCGCCATCCACATGGTAAAGCCGTGATTGTTGTGGTCGCGGCCGTTCTTGACGTTGGCGTTGTTCGAGCCGGGCGTCGGGATTTCCACGGTGGGCGTGCGGCCAAATTCCCCGCCCCAGATGACGAGCGTATCCTCCAGCATCCCACGCTGCTTGAGGTCTTTCAAAAGCGCGCCGATTGCCTGGTCGCATTCCCCGGCGAGACGACGATGATTCTTCTCGATCTCCTCGTGGCTGTCCCACGGCTGCCCTTCCCCGTGCCAGACCTGCACGAAGCGCACGCCGCGCTCGATCAACCGCCGCGCGATGAGCATCTGCCGGCCTTGCACGCCCTCGCCGTACATCTCGCGGATGGCCGCGGGTTCGCGGGTGACATCGAAGGCATCCGCTGCGTCCATCTGCATGCGGTAAGCCAGTTCGAAAGATTGCACGCGGGCTTCGAGCTGCGCGTCGTCCTGCCGCTGGCGCTGGTGCTCGGCGTTCAATTGCTTGAGCAGATCGAGCTGCGTCCGCTGGGTCTTGTTCGAGACCGACGTGGTGCGGATATTCTCGATGAGCTTCTCGATCTCCGTGTTCTTCGTGTCGATGTAGGTGCCTTGATAGACGCCGGGCAAAAACGCGGATTGCCAGTTCTGCGACTCCTGGATGGGGTAGCCGCCCGGGCACATGGTAATGAAGCCCGGCATGTTCTGGTTTTCGCTGCCGAGACCGTAGGTGACCCACGAGCCCATGCTCGGCCGCACCTGGCGCGCCTCGCCGCAATTCATGAGCATGAGCGATGGCTCATGATTCGGCACATCGGCCTGCATGGAGCGGATGATGCACATGTCATCCACCGACTCCGCCGTCTTCGCAAAAATGTCGCTCACCTCGATGCCGCTCTTGCCATACTTCTTGAAGCCAAACGGGGACCCGAAAGCCGCGCCCGTCTTGCGCTCGGTATTCAAATGGATCGGCAATTCCTTGCCGTGGTACTTTGTGAGTTCGGGTTTCGGGTCGAAGGTGTCGACGTGCGAGGGCCCGCCGTTCATGAACAAATGGATCACGCGCTTGGCCTTGCCGGCAAATTGCGGCGCCTTCGGCGCGAGGGGATGCAGGTCCGCCGTCTCCGCGGCGCGGGCCGGCAGACCAAGGGTCTGGCCGAGGATGCTTCCCAGCGCCAGCCCGCCCATCCCCATGCCGCAACGGTTCAGGAAATCGCGGCGCGTAAACAGGAGATCTTCGAGGCGTGGCTGGTGATGGGACATGACGTACTGATTCTACTGCATCAGCAACCGTTGTCCGCTGGAAAAATTAGCTGTCGTGCGGAATTGCGGCCGGCTTGCCCGGCAACCGGGCCAACAAAAAGCGCTTCACCCGGGAGGGTGAAGCGCTGATGGAAAGAGAAACGAAATCGCGGCTTAGTTCGCCGAGGCGGTCTCGGGGTCGACGTTGACGCGACGGCCTTCACGATCGAAGCGGACGGTGCCGTCGACGAGGGCCCAGATGGTGTAATCGCGGCCGAGGCCCACGTTCTTGCCGGGCAGGAACTTGGTCCCGCGCTGGCGGATGATGATGTTGCCAGCGAGGACGACCTGGCTGCCGAATTTCTTGACGCCGAGGCGTTTGCTGACGCTGTCGCGCCCGTTCTTGACGGATCCTTGACCTTTTTTATGAGCCATTTGTGAGTGGAGTGTAGAGGGTTGAGAGGGTGGCGCTCGCTTAGATGCTGGTGATCTTCACGCGGGTCAGCTTTTGGCGATGACCCACCGTGCGATGGTAGCCTTTGCGGCGGCGATACTTGAAATTGATGAGCTTCGGTCCCTTGAACTGCTCGACGACTTCGGCCACGACGGTGGCGCCTTTCAGGTCGGCGCCCGTCTTGATGCTCGCGCCTTCGCCGGAGAAGATCACTTCGGAAAAGGTGATTTTAGCGCCCGCCTCGCCGTCGAGTTTCTCGACTTCGATGACGTCACCTGCTGCGACGCGGTATTGTTTGCCGCCGGTTTTAAAGATTGCGTATGCCATATGAGTTTCTCTGGAAAAAAGGAGCGGGAGACTGCCACACCGTCCCGGGCGTGACAAGGGAATTCTCGACGATTTTAACCGCCGTCGCCGAAAAGCGATTTAGGGCTTCGGCTGCACGGGCACGGAGTCCGAGGCCGGCGTGATCGGCGGAGCGTCGCTGGGCGCTATTTCCGGCACCGTCTTGATCGAGGTCTTGGAGGTCTTCTTGCGGACGATGGAGGTCACCGCCGTGCGTGGCGCTGAGGAGCGGGCATCTTTCACCGTCAACCGCGGCGAACCGGCGCCAAAACGCGCCACCTCTTCGGGCGAGAGATGAAATGTTTCCGAGCGAAAATTCGACGAACCGCCGGTTCCGCCAAGGTAAATGCTGTCCTGCTTATACACCGGAATATAGCGGTAGCTCACCGTGTAGCCGTTGCCGTAATAGCGCATCGTCGGCCGGTAATAAAGCGGCTGCAGGCCGGTGTTCCCGATGGTCGGGAGGTCATACTCCCGCCCGCCATACCAGCGGCGGCCACCGCCATAGCCGGGATCAGTATCTTCGGCGATCGCGGCCAACGACAGGCCTAGGGTGGCAGCGGCAAAGAGGAGCGCGAATCTTTTCATAGCAGAGGGAACAGGTTCCTTGATTTGTGCGCTGAAACGGCGGCCGAGTCCAGCTTTTCGTTATCCACCGAGATAAGCCGCGCGCACTTCTTTGTTTTCGCGCAAGGCCGTGGACGTGTCCTCGAGAATGATCCGCCCGGTCTCCAGCACGTAGCCGTAGTGCGAAACTTTCAGCGCCAGGTTGGCGTTTTGCTCCACCAGCAGGATCGTCAGTCCGAGCTCCTGGTTGATCTCCACGATCTTCTCGAAAATCGTCTTCACCAGCAAGGGCGCAATACCCAGCGACGGCTCATCGAGCATCAGCAGCTTCGGCTTCGACATCAGCGCGCGCCCGATCGCCAGCATCTGCTGCTCGCCGCCGCTCAAGGTGCCTGCGGCCTGCCATTCGCGTTCCTTCAACCGTGGAAAAATGCAAAAAACATAATCGAGATCCTTCGCGAAGTTTTCCTGGCCCTTGCGCAGATACGCGCCCATGCGGAGGTTCTCGAGAACGGTCAGATTGGCAAAAACCATGCGCCCTTCGGGACTCTGCGCGAGGCCACGGCCGACGATGGCATGGGCCGGGAGGCCCGCGATGGCATGGTTCTCGAAGTTGATCACCCCGCTGCGCGGCTTCACGAGGCCCGAGATGGCGCGCAACGTCGTCGTCTTGCCCGCGCCGTTTGCGCCGATCAGCGTCACGATCTTTCCCTGCTCCACCTTGAGCGAGATGCCATGCAGCGCGCTGATCGCGCCGTAGTTCACGTGCAGGTCGCGAATCTCAAGCATCGTCGTCGGTCTCCTGGCCAAGGTAGGCCGCGATCACTTTCGGATTGGCGCGGATCTCATCGGGCGTGCCCTCGGCTATCTTCCGACCGTAGTCGAGCACGTTGATCCGCTGGCAAATGCCCATCACGACCTTCATGTCATGCTCCACGAGCAGCACCGCGATCTTGAATTTGTCCTGCACGAAACGGATCAACTCCATCAGTTCCTGCTTCTCCGTCGGGTTCATGCCGGCGGCGGGCTCGTCGAGCAGGAGCAGCTTCGGCTGCGTGGCCAGCGCCCGGACGATCTCGAGCCGGCGCTGGTCGCCGTAGGGAAGCGATTTTCCGTGCGAATCGTGAAACTGGTCGAGACTGAAAATCTTCAGCAATTCCATCGCCTCGTGTTCCACGCGGGCCTCCACCTCGCGGAATGCTTTCCCCCGCAGCAGGGCATCACGCACCCGCTGGGCGCGATTGCCCTGCATGGCGGTGCGGACGTTGTCGAGCACGGTCATCGAGGCGAAGAGCCGGATGTTCTGGAACGTGCGCGAAATCCCGCGCAGCGAAAGGGTGTGCGGCTTGATGCCCTTGATCGGCTTGCCCGAAAACTGGATGCTGCCGGAAGTGGGCTGATAGACGCCCGTGATCATGTTGAAGGCCGTGGTCTTGCCCGCGCCATTCGGCCCGATCAGGCCCACCAACTCCTGCTCCTCGACGCGCATATCGAGGTCGCAGACCGCCGTGACCCCGCCGAATTTGATCGTCACCTTTTCCAGTTCGAGCAACGGCGCACTCATCAGGCCGCTCCTTTTTTGCCCCACGTAAACAACCCCTGCGGGCGCGTGAGCATCAGCCCGATGATGAGCAGCGAATAGATGATCATGCGGTATTCCGCCACGCCGCGGAGCAACTCGGGCAGAATCGTGAGGATGATCGCCGCGAAGATCACCCCCACGGTGCGGCCCATGCCGCCGAGGATCACCATGACCACGATCTCGATGCTCTTGATGAAATCGAAACCGCCCGGCGAAAGCACCGCCTTGTGGTGCGCATATAGCCCGCCCGCAATGCCGGCGAAAAATGCCCCGATGACGAACGCCGTGACCTTGTAGCGCACCGGATTGATGCCCATGGCGCCAGCCGCAATCTCGTCGTCGTGCACCGCGATGAAGCCGCGGCCGTAGGTCGAATTCACCAGGCAGGCGACGACATAGACGGTGACCGCCGCCAGCGCCCAAGCCCACCCGAAGGTCGTGAGCTTGGCGATGCCCGTGAGCCCCGTCGCCGCGCCGAAGGTTTCGCTCGTCTGGAAAATGACGCGGATGATTTCACCGAAGCCGAGCGTGACGATGGCGAGGTAGTCGCCCTTCAAGCGCAGCGAAGGCACCCCCACCGCGAGTCCCGCGAGCGCGGCCACGATACCCCCGAGCAGCAGCGCACCGGCGAAAAGGAATGGTTGCGCCGCCGGCGGCAGCGTGGGGCCATAGACCAAGGTGAACTTGGCGGCAAAATACCCTCCCACCGCCATGAATCCGGCGTGACCGAGGCTGAACTGCCCGGTGTGGCCATTGATCAGATTCAGCGAAACCGCGAGGATGATATTGATCCCCACATCGATGGCGATGCCAAGGTAGTAGCGATTGAAGGACGCCGAAACGTAGGACAGGCCGATCGCCACGACGATCGCGATGAGTAGAAAGAGTTTCTCTCTGCCGCGCATTTACACTTTCTCCGTTTGCACCTTCCCGAGCAGACCAGCCGGTCGGAAAAGCAGGATGAGGATGAGCAATGCGAAGGCAATCGCATCGCGGTAATTCGAGAGGCCCGGCATGCCGCCGAAAAAGGTCTCCAGCAAACCCAGCACCAGCCCTCCCAAGGCCGCCCCCGGGAGATTGCCGATGCCGCCGAGCACCGCGGCGATGAAGGCGCGCAGACCCGGCTGCACGCCCATCAGGGGCTCGATCCCCGGCGCGCGCATCGAGTAGAAAATGCCGCCGATCGCGGCCAGCGCCGACCCGATCGCAAAGGTGAACGAGATGATCGCGTTGGCATTCACGCCCATGAGCGACGCGGCCTGTTCATTGAACGACACCGCGCGCATGGCCATGCCGATCTTCGTCCGCTGCACGATGAACCACATCGCCACGAGGAGCACGGCGGTGAGACCCACCACGACGAGATCATTGCTCGAGCAGCGGAGCCCCCCCAAGATGATCTCCGTCTTCGGCAGCAGCGTCGGGAACGATTTCGTCGCCGCGCCGAACACCTTTTCGTGCTGCCCGGTGTACTCGATGAAGAGCGACACGCCGATGGCCGTGATCAGCACTGTGAGACGCGGCCTCTTGCGCAGCGGCCGATACGCGAGGTACTCGATGGTCATTCCGATTACCGCGCAAATTGCCGCCGAAAGCACGATCACCGCGATCGCGCTCGGGATCGTCGTCGCCCCAAGCAACGGCGCGACCAACGGGGCGAGATAGTAGGCTGCGAAGGCCCCGAGCATCAGCACATCGGAATGCGCGAAATTGATGAACCTCAGGACGCCATACACCATCGTGTAGCCCAGCGCGATCAGCGCATAGATCGCCCCCAGGGCGAGGCCGTTGATGAGTTGCTGGAGAAACCAATCCATCCCAGATGCGGAGCGTCAGCGCGGTTCCGCGGCTCAGGGCGCGATCGTCTCGATGTAGGAGAACTTGCCGTCCTTCACCTTCAAAATCACGGCCGCCTTGTCCGCATCCCGTTGCGCGTTGATCGTGATCTTGCCCGTCACCGCGTCGAAATCCTTGGTCGCGGCCAGCGCATCGCGGATCTTCGACCCATCGGTGGAGCCCGCGCGCTTGATCGCATCCGCGAGGATCATCGCTGAATCGTAGCCCAGCGCCGCCATGGCGTCCGGCAGCTTCCCGTTATAGCGTTTCTTGTAAGCCTCGACGAACGCCTTCCCCTTCGGCCCGCCGGCATCCGGCGAATAGTGCGTGCTGAAATAGGTCCCTTCCACGGATTCCTTGCCGATCTCGGTAAGCTTCTCGCTCTCCCAGCCGTCGCCGCCGAAGATGGGCACCGTCAGCCCCACTTCCTTCGCCTGGATGCAGATCAGCGCCGCGTCCGTATAATAACCCGGCACAAACACACCTTCCGGGTTGGCCGACTTGATCGCCGTGAGCTGCCCCTTGAAATCCTTGTCGCCACCATTGTAATCGAGTTCGGACACCACCTGCCCGCCCGCCTTGAGGAAGCCTTCCTTGAAAAACTTCGCGAGGCCTTTCGAGTAATCGCTCTTCACGTCGGTGAAGATCGCCACCTTTTGCGCCTTCAGCGTCTTCCTGGCGAAATTCGCCATCACCGTGCCCTGGAAGGGATCGATGAAGCATACGCGGAAAATGTAATCGCCTGTCTCGGTCACCTTCGGATTCGTCGAGCTGGGTGAAATTTGTGGGATCTTGTTGCTCTGGCAGATCGGTGCCGCCTCCATCGAACGCGACGAGGCCACTTCGCCCAGAATGGCGACTACGCCATCCTTGGCGATCAGCTTGTTCACCGCATTCGCCGACTCACCCGGCTTCGAGCCGTTGTCTTCGGTCAGCAACTTGAACTTCTTGCCGAGCACCCCGCCAGCCGCATTGATCTCCTCCACCGCCAGCACCGTGCCTTCATGCGACGATTGGCCGAACGTCGCTTCCTTGCCCGTCAGCGAAGCGAATTCGCCCACGGGGATTTCGTCGGTGGCAGTTTTCTGGCAACCAGCCAGCCCCAGCGCACCGGCACTGAGCAAGGAGAAGAAAATGCGTCGATTCATGAAGCGGGACGCTAGCCAACTTGCCGCGTCGATAGCAACAGCCAATCCCACAGGGCGGAATTTTCCATCCCTGCGGGAAAATCGCTCCCCGGTCACGCTCAGTCTCAGTTCACCGCGCCAGCTTCGCCAGTTTCTCCGCGAGCTTTTCCGGCGCGGTCATCGGGATCGAGCACGTCCCGCCCGCGCAGACAAACGCCGCCGCCCGCGGCAGGTCCGGAAACGGCACATCATCATGCGGCAGCGGGCCTTCGCGCGCGTCCAGCCATTCGATGCGTGATGCAGGCGGCGCCCCATGTAACGCCACGCGAAAGAGCGCCTGCGCCGCGGCGTCGTCCTTGTGCCCGACGATCGTGAGATGCGCGGGCTCGGTGCGCAATTCGCGATCCGCGAGCAAAATGCCACTCGTGCCGTACCCCTGTTGCGACACCACCACCGGCGACGCCAGATACTGCATCGCGTGCCCGGCTGATTTCCGCCAGGCGTCTTTGCCAGTGTAGTGCCGGAGCAAATTCGCGAATCGCGTGAAGGCAATGTTCTCGTCGACCTGTGGCTTCGGCGTGAAAGGCGCGCCGGGCGCCGCGACCGCCGTCGCATAACCGAGTGGCGCGCGAAACTTCGTCTCCATGAACTGCGCCGCCGCTTCCGCTCGCGCCAGCCACGGGCGCTCCGCCGTTACGCTGTAAAGCGCAAGACAGGCGCGCCCCATGGCCAGCGTATCCGCGAGATACGGCCCGGCGGCGTCCACGTCATCATGACGAAATCCCCCACCCTCCAGGCCGCGATGCGCGATCACCCATTCCGCCGCCCGACGTGCCTCGGCCAGGACCTTCTCATCCCCATCCGACGCGTAGAGCGCGGCGAGCCCGGTAATCGCCAGCCCATTTTCCCGCGCATAAAGATGCTTGTCGACCCGCGGCATTCCACGAGCGCGCCGCCCCGCATCGTCGAGCGCGAAGTATTCGCCGCTGTGCTCGCCCGCCACCACATCCGCATCCTGGCTCACGTAGAACGCCCCCTCCGGCGACCGCAAAAAATCCCGCAGAAACCCGTGAATCTTCCGCGCCGACTCCAGCCATTGCGGCTCGTGCCGCAGCGTCGCCGCCATGGCAAACACGCGCAGATTCTCCGCCTGGAAAGGCATGATCTTCTCGAAGTGCGGATGCACCCAATCGCCATCCGTGGAGTATTGATACACCCCGCCCCACACCGGGTCGATCAACCCCAGTCCCGCCGTCAGCGTCTGCCGCGCCCTCTCCTTCATCTGCCCATCGCCGTGCGCGCCTTCGGTGAGACAATACTCCAGCGCATCCCAGTTGAGATACTTGTGCACGTCGCCCCAGCCCCCGAGCTTCGCATCATACGCGCCGAGGAAAGCCTCGCGCATCGCCGCCCGCTGCGCGTCCGTCAGCGCTCCCGCCACTGCCGGCGCGATCACCGGCTCCGCCTGCACCGAAGGCCCCGGCGTCGGGTCATCCACAAACGCCTGCAACATCCCTGCCATCGGCTTCGGCGGCAGATACCCCTGCCGCTTCGCCAGTTCCTTCCCCGCCGAATCAAAGACCACCGTCGCCGGCCATCCATAGTCCTCATAGCGATTCGAAATATCCGGCCGCGCATCCTGGTCCACCCGCACCACGATGTATTTCTCCCGCACCAGCTTCACCACCGCCGGATCGCGATAAGTGATCTCATCCATCACATGGCACCAGTGGCACCACACCGCCACCACATCCAGCAACACCAGTTTCTTCTCCGCCTTCGCCCGCGCAAACACCGCGTCCGACCACGGCAGCCAGTCGATTGCATCCGTCGTCACCTCCGCCGCACGGATCGGCAGCAGCGGAGAAAAAATCAAAAACGTCCCCCACAGGCGCAACAGCAGAGTCTTCATTACGCACATATCTGCGCTGCCATCCGCGCGGTGGATGCACCATCCCAAGTTGGCGCATGGAAATCATTTCTTGCTTGCCGCCCACGCCTGCCTCGCTCGAAATACCGCTCTCCCCACCTAGTCATGTCAGAACCATCCGTCGCAGTCCTCGGCGCCTCCCGTGATCGGCGCAAATACGGGAACAAGGCCGTTCGCGCTTATATCGAGAGCGGCTACACCGTCTACCCCGTCAATCCCAAGGAAGAGGCCATCGAGGGGTTGAAGGCGTATCCCTCGCTCGAGGCGATTCCAGGGCCGGTCGATTTCGTGAGCTTGTACGTGCCCCCGGCAGTGGGGGTGCAATTGCTCCCCGCCATCGCGGAAAAGAACCCAAAGGAAGTGTGGCTGAACCCCGGCTCGGAGAGCGATGAACTCATCGACACCGCGGTCGATCTGCACCTCCGCACCATCGTCGCCTGTTCCATCGTGACCCTCGGCTTTTCGCCAGCGGAATTCCCCGACGCCTAGGAGTTGCACTTACCGGCATCTCATGGCACAATCCCCGCCTATGCAGGACCTTCATCGGGAAGGTGTGGAGTGCGACGGCGGCGGGTATGGCGGAGAAGCGTTGCTCCAGACTTCAATCCTCAATTCGGATCGGGAATATCGGGCGGCGGCAGGTAGTAATACCTGTCCCTCACACCCTTCGCCGGGTGCCAATCGCACGCAATCGTGTCCAGTCGTGCCTAATCGTGGTTCAAATTTATTCCGACCGTCGGAGTGTATCATTTCAATACACTCCCGCATCCCTCCCGAAGTTCCGGCGAATGAAGGCAAATCGAGCGGAGCGAGAAGCCACGCGAAGCGTGCCCGAAGGGAGGCGGCGGAGGCCGCCAGCAATCAAGGTAAATCAAGCCTCCTCAAGCCCATTAAATTTCTTGCCGCCAACGAAATGGGTGTAATATGAGATCGTCTAATAAAACGCACTTTCCGCCGCTTTAATCCCCAAAGCGTCGTTTTTGCCATCCCCTATTCGTGAATCCACTCCTCCGCTTCTGCTCCTCGTCCATCGGACGCAAATGGATCGTCGCACTCACCGGCCTGGTGCTCTTCGGTTTCGTCATCGGGCATCTCATCGGCAACTTGCAGGTTTTCCTCGGCTCTTCGGAACCGCTCAATCGCTACGGCGCCTTCCTCCAGGGGCTCGGCGAATTGCTTTGGGCAGTGCGCCTCGGGCTGCTGGCGATGCTGGTGCTGCATATCGTCTTCACCATCAAGCTGCGCGCGGAAAACCGGGCGGCGCGCCCGGTGAATTACGCGATCACCGAGCGGCGCGCGAGTCCGCCGGCGGCGCGCTGGATGTTGCTCAGCGGGCTCATGGTGTTGTGCTTCATCATTTTCCATTTGCTGCACTTCACCGTGCAGGTTCCGGCGGTGAACGGCGTGGGAAAGGACTTCGCGACATTAACCGACACGATGGGCCGGCACGATGTCTACCGCATGATGATCCTCGGCTTTTCGAATCCGTTCGCCTCCGCCTTTTACATCGTGGGCGTCGCGCTCCTCGCGCTGCATCTCAATCACGGCATCATGAGCATGGGCCAGACGCTCGGGCTGAACACCGGCAAAGTACGGCCGCTCTGGGAAAAGGGCGGACCGACTCTCGCCTGGCTTATTTTTCTCGGCTACGCCTCGATTCCCGTGGCGGTGTATGCCGGCATCGTGAAGCCGTAATCTTATGAGCTCGACCGTCCTCGAACCTCCAGCAGCTCCCGCCTCGCCATCCACCTCCGCCCCAGCCCGCTCGAATATCGTGCTCGATGCGAAGATCCCCTCGGGCCCGCTGGAGAAGAAGTGGGAGAAGCACAAGTTTGAATCGAAGCTCATCAATCCCGCGAACCGGCGGAAGTTCGAGATCATCGTCGTCGGCAGCGGCCTGGCCGGCGCGAGCGCCGCGGCGTCGCTCGCCGAGATGGGCTACAAGGTGAAGTGCTTTTGCTACCAGGACTCGCCACGGCGCGCGCACTCCATCGCGGCGCAGGGCGGCATCAATGCCGCGAAGAATTACCAGAACGACGGCGACTCGGTGATGCGGCTTTTCTATGACACGATCAAGGGCGGCGACTTCCGCTCCCGCGAGGCGAATGTCTACCGGCTGGCGGAAGTGAGCGCGGCGATCATCGACCAATGCGTGGCGCAGGGCGTGCCCTTTGCACGCGAATACGGCGGGCTGCTGGCCAATCGCAGCTTCGGCGGCGCGCAGGTGTCGCGCACTTTCTACGCGCGTGGGCAAACGGGGCAGCAGCTCCTGCTCGGCGCCTACTCCGCGCTGTGCCGGCAGATCGCCGAGGGCGCGGTGACGATGTATCCGCGCACCGAGATGCTCGATCTCGTCCACGTCGACGGGCATGCCAAGGGCATCGTCGTGCGCGACATGGTGACCGGCGCGATCAGCTCGCATGCCGGCGATTGCGTGCTGCTCTGCACCGGCGGTTACGGCAACGTCTTCTATCTCTCGACCAACGCCAAGGGCTGCAACGTCACCGCCTCGTGGCGCGCCCACAAGCGCGGCGCGCTCTTCGCCAATCCTTGCTACACGCAGATTCATCCCACGTGCATCCCGCAGGCCGGCGACTTCCAATCGAAGCTCACGCTCATGTCCGAGTCGTTGCGCAACGACGGCCGGGTGTGGGTGCCGAAGCAGAAAGGCGACAAGCGGCCTTCCGACCAGATCCCCGAGAACGAGCGCGACTATTATCTCGAGCGGAAGTACCCGAGCTTCGGCAATCTCGCCCCGCGCGACATCGCTTCGCGCTCGGCCAAGGAAGCGTGCGACGACGGACGCGGCGTCGGCCCCGGCGGGCTCGGCGTGTATCTCGATTTCGCGGACTGCATCAAGCGGCTCAGCGAGCAGACGGTGCGTGAGCGTTACGGCAACCTCTTCGACATGTACAACCAGATCACCGGGGAGAATGCCTACAAGACGCCGATGCGCATCTATCCCGCGGTGCACTACACGATGGGCGGCCTGTGGGTGGACTACAATTTGATGTCCAACACGCCCGGTCTCTTCGTGCTCGGCGAGGCGAATTTCTCCGATCACGGCGCGAACCGCCTCGGCGCCAGCGCGCTCATGCAAGGGCTCGCCGACGGCTATTTCGTGATCCCTTACACCATTGGCAACTATCTCGCGCCGGAAATGGGCAAACGCCCGACCACGGACCGCGAGGAGTTCAAGAAAGCGGAGGCCGAAGTGCGCGAACGCACCAAGCTCCTGCTCGGCATCAAGGGCAAGCGCAGCGTGGACCATTTCCACCGCGAGCTGGGCCGCATCATGTGGGACTACTGCGGCATGGCCCGCACCGCGAAGAGTCTCGACCGCGCGCTGAAACAGATCCCGCCGCTGCGCGAGGAGTTTTGGAAAAACGTCAACGTCCCCGGCGAAGGCGAAGCGCTCAACGTGTCGCTGGAAAAGGCCGGACGCGTCGCGGACTTCCTCGAGTTCGGCGAGCTCCTCTGCCGCGACGCCCTGGAGCGTCGCGAGAGCTGCGGCGGCCATTTCCGCGAGGAGTGGCAATACCCCGATGGCGAAGCGAAACGCGACGACGAGCACTTCCAGCACGTCGCTGCATGGGAATTCACCGGCGACGTCAGCCAGCCGACCCGGCACGTCGAACCGCTGGAGTTCGAGGCCGTCCACCCCAGCGTCCGCAGCTACAAGTAACCATGAACCTCAAACTCAAAGTTTGGCGCCAGAAAGACGCGAAGAGCAAAGGCAAACTGGTCGACATCGAAGCGCGCAACATTCCTGAAGATTGCTCGTTTCTCGAAATGCTCGATATCGTAAATGAGGATCTGCTCGGCAAGGGCGAGGAACCGATCGCTTTCGACCACGATTGCCGCGAAGGCATCTGCGGCACCTGCTCGCTCTCGATCAATGGCGTGCCGCACGGCCCGAGCGAGACCACGACCTGCCAGCTCTACATGCGGAAGTTCAGCGACGGCGAGACCATCTACGTCGAGCCCTTCCGCGCCCGGCCGTTCCCGATCATCCGCGACCTCATCGTCGACCGCGCCGCCTTCGATCGCATCCAGCAAGCCGGCGGTTTCGTCACCGCCCGCACCGGCTCGGCGCCGGACGGCAACACCCTTCCCATCGCCAAGCCCATCGCCGACGCCGCGATGGAGGCCGCCGCCTGCATCGGTTGCGGGGCCTGTGTCGCCGCCTGCCCAAACGCCAGCGCGATGCTCTTCGTCGGGGCCAAGGTTTCACACCTCGCCCTGCTCCCGCAAGGCCAGGCCGAGCGCACCTCCCGCGCCTTGAAGATGGTGCGCACGATGGACGAGGAGGGCTTCGGCAACTGCTCGAACTATCTGGAGTGCGAAGCGGTCTGCCCGGCGGAAATCCCGGCATCCGTCATATCACGCTTGAATCGCGAATATGCGAAAGCGGCGGTGCAGGACGGCGTCTCCTAGAGCCGGAAAAGTCCGGGTTTCTCTGTAGATCAGGGGATTACCCCCCCTGGAGGGGCAAATGGCGTGTGTTTTGCTCTTCCATAAGTGTTATGGGTTTTATAGCGCCCAAGCGCCTTACCTTCTTTCGACGCCGCAAGACACTCGCCTTCACGCTGACTGAAGTCGTCATCGCGGCGAGCATTCTCGCGCTCTTCATTGTCGGGTCGCTCTCCGCGATGGCCCAGATCAACCGCTGGGCCACCGCCGCCCGCTTGCGGACTCTGGCCACGGCCTTGGTCCAGCAAAAGATCGACGAGGTTCTGACCACCCCTTGGTCGGTGCTCTCGACCACGCCCACCGTCCTCACTGCGGGCACCACCACGGAAACGAAGCTGCCGCTCAATAACGACGCCTTCAACAGCCAGGCCGGGTTGAGCAGCGCCTTCACGAATCTCGACGTTCAAGTCATCGATACCCGGACCACGGTGATCACCAGCATCTCCACCCACGTGATCCGGGCACTCGTGAGCGTCAACTACACCTATCGCGGCAAGAATACCACCATCACCATGACCACGCTGCGCACCACCGACGATTTCTAATCTGGCCGATGCAACGTACCCGTTCCGCCTTCACCCTCGTTGAGCTGCTCATCGCAATGCTCGTCTTCAGCATGGTGTCGGTGGGCCTTTTCGCCTTCACCTCCGGCTCGCTGCGGCTGGTGGGCCGCAACCTCGCGACCAATCACAGCCACGAGGTCATGCGCGTCTCCGACCAGGAGCTGCTCTACAACCTGCACGCCTCGGCGACCGCCTTCAGTTTGATCACCTTCAATGGCACCACCTACGCCGATGCCACGCCCACGGCGACCACGGACCAGGACCCGTTCACCCAGCAGTATATCAGCACGCGGGCCAACGGCGTCCGCTTCCGGCTCCTGGCCGGCGGCCCCTACAAGCTGACCACGAGCACAATCAGCACCACTACCAGCCTGACCTTCGATTTCGGGGTGGGCGGCACCGTCGCCTACGTTCCGCAAGTGGGGGACAAGGTGGTCCTGCCCCTGCTGTCTCGTGAATTCGACATTACCGCGGTGACCAAGACGCCCACCGCGGGCAGCACCACCGGGACCGTCACGATCACTCCCGTGATCGGCTTCACGGTGGATGCCACCACCGCGGGCAATGTCACGACCGGTTACTTCTATCGCTCGGTCGCCTACACCGTTTACAACAACCAGCTTCGCTACCATGCCAACTACACGGGCGCGGCGAAGAGCAGTTACCGGATTATCCGCGACCGGATCACCTCCCCCAAGCCGTTTGGGGTGCTTTTCGTCACGACGTCGTCGCCCAGCAGCACCGGCTTGAATCTCCGGATGTCCCTTGAATTTTACGACACTAATTACAGCGCGCGCCAATACATCGGCGGCACCGTGACGCTGCAGGCCGTCGTCCCTCCTCGAGTCCAACCCCCGGATGTCACGTCCACCACATCGAGTTAGTATGATGAAGTCCTCCAGAAAATCCGAATCGGCGAGCGGCCTGCTGGCCGTGCTCTTTTTCATGGTGCTGACCTGTCTCACCGTCGCCATGATCTTTTCAGTGACGAGTTCGCACGTCACCACCTCGAAACGGACCATCGACCGCTCGATCGCCCTCTCCTACGCCGACGGCGTGCTCGAGTCGCTTTTCGATCAATGGCGCACGCAGATGACCGGTGTCACCACTGCCACGGACCGAACCTATGGGATGTCGACGGCGGCGCTGATCGCGGCGCTGAGCCCGCCAAACAGCACAACGCTGCCGCCGCCGGTCAACGTAACGTTGAACAGTTGGAGCATCACGGCGCTCACGCCCTTGCTGGTGAACACCACCGATCCCGCAGGCCGGCCGACCTTGGAAAACGGCACCAACTCGCGCCTCCGCGTGCGCATTTACTATCGCGCCAGCGTCACCGTCAATTACCGCAGTTCCACCGGCAGCAAGACCGCCACTGTGCAACGCCTTTTTTGCCGCGCCGGACGCAATATCTTCGATAACTTTTTCTTTGGAACGCAGTCCAACGTCGAGTTTCATCCTGGACCCGATATGTATGTCACCGGCACAGTCTATATCGGCGGTGACCTTTACACCGCGCATAACTCGCTGCATTTGATGCAGGATGTCACCTATACCGGCACTCAGTATTTGAACTTCCGCCCGCAGGATTCGCGTTACGGCACGGAGGCACCGAATATTACGACCGGTGGCCTCTCCGATAACTGGAGCCTGAGCAGCCCGCCTCACGTGGGCGCCCAGCAGAAGCTCCTCGATGCCCCGATGAGCAGCCTCGACCCGAACTTCCTGGATGATCCGATCGCCAACGACAGCGATTCCGACGGCAATCCAAATAACAATGGTTACCACGAAATCATCGAGGAAGTGACCGACCCCACGAAGCCGGATCCCCTGCAACTGGATGCCGCCGACAGTGAACGCCTGGCCAAGAACGCCGACTACCGCATCTACGTCAATTCCAGCAACACCCTGACCGTCTATGCCGGCCAGTCCACCACGGCACTTGCCGCGACCAGCGCGGAGTACCTCGCCATCTCCGGTGCGCTTACGCTCAATACCGCGCTGACCGACGCCCGCGAAGGCGACAACGTCCGCACGGTGACGATGGACGTCAGCAAAATCAACACGGCCGCCACGGCCGGCACGCTCAAGGATACCGTCGGGAGCAGCGATGGTTTTCTCCTCTACGTCACCGACACCAGCGTCGGGACGAGCGTCAACACGAAGATCGTGAATTCCGCGACCGGGACCAGCACCAATGTGACCAGCTCCAAGGCGCGGGCGGTCAAGCTGGTCAAGGGAGCGACGCTACCCAGCGCCGGCCTGACCGTGGTTTCCCCGAATCCGGTTTATATCCAGGGCGACTATAACACCGGCAGCACCACCCTCGCGCAGCCTGCCTCCAATACCGCTATTGCCTATACTCCGCCCACCGACACCCCCAGCCCGGTGGTCGGCTCTTACAACCGCGCCCCGGCGGCGGTCGTCGGCGACGCGGTCAATATTCTTTCCAATGCCTGGAACGACGCCAATTCATCGAGCGGCGTGAGTTCCCGCATCGCCACCAGCACAACGGTCAATACCGCCATCGTCGCGGGCAACGTCCCCACCACGAGCAGTTCCTACAGCGGCGGGATCGAGAATTTCACCCGCTTTCACGAGGATTGGGGCGCTGCCTATTTTACGATCTATGGCGCGCTGGCGTTGCTTTACGATTCCGAGCAGGCGACCCATCCGTGGTCCAATGCGAGTTACAGTCCGCCCTCCCGCCGCTGGTATTACGATACCAATCTGCAAAACAGCAATCCGCCGGGCTTTAGCGTTGCCCACGTTTACGAGCGGGGCGACCGTGTTCAGTACTAAGTGAATCGCTTTCCCTCTGCCTGCACGTTGTTGGCACTCGTTGCCGTCCTTCCCCTGGCCGTCCCGGTCAGGGCGCTGGATTTCACGCCCCAGGAAACCTGGCGCGCGCTCGAGGGAGTGCGCGTGCCGGTCCTGATGTTTTCGGATCCGACGGGCAAGATTCGCTATCAGCCGCCGGGCAATTGGAACTTCAGCGGCAGCGGCCCGACGCTGGCTCTCTACCCTCCGGACAGCACGGGAGCCTTCATGAAACTTCTCGTGCTCGGGCATGCTCCGGGCATGGCGGAGATTACCGCCCTGCCCGCGGACGACCTCGTCAAATGGTGCCAGAATTACCTCGCGGCCGATGCCCAGGACGTGAAGCTCGTCATTGAAAACCCGAGCCCCTTCCTGCTCAATGGCAAGCCGTGCCGCGAGTTTGTCTTCGAATACAAATCCGCCGGCCAGCGCTTCCAAACCTCAGTAGCCGTGCTCGACTGGAATGAGCGCGAACATCTCGCCGTGGTCATCACCGCGCTGAGCACGGATTTCAAAACGGTGCACGACGCCGGGACGAGCAGCTTGTTTAGCTGGAGCCTGCGCAAAACGGAAAACGCCGCCGGCACGCCTGCGCCGGCCGCCCCGTCCTCCACTCCCGCCGCGCCCGGGCCCACGCCGATCAAGGCCGTGAACCGGTAGCGAGTAACCTGGAGCGAAGCGCGCCGTCGCTTCCTTGGTGGGCTTTCACTCCAGCACCGACGGCGCGGTGCCCTCCAGAACGCAATCTCGTATTCGAGAGCGCCACTCCTGTGCGGAAACCGTTGGCAGCCTGGCTACAGAGCAGCGGCAATGGCTGAGCCCATTTCCGCGGTGCCGACACGCTGGGTGCCCTCGCTCCAGATGTCGCCGGTGCGCAAGCCGTCATCGATAACCTTTCTCACCGCCGCCTCGATGGCGTCCGCCGCCGCAGCTTCGTTCAGCGAATAGCGCAACATCATCGCCGCGGAGAGAATCTGCGCGATGGGATTGGCGATCCCCTTGCCGGCGATATCGGGCGCGGTACCGCCACTCGGTTCGAAAAGACCGAAACGCCCGGTCGGCGTCTCCTTCACCCCAAGGCTCGCGCTGGGCAGCATTCCCAACGAACCGGCGATCATGGCCATTTCGTCGCTCAGGATGTCGCCAAAGAGGTTCTCGGCGAGAATGACGTCGAAGCCGCGCGGGTTCTTCACCAACTGCATCGCCGCGTTGTCCACGTAGAGGTGGTTCAACGTGACGTCCGGATACTCTTTCGCGATCTCGTTCACCGTCGCGCGCCAGAGCACGCCGTTTTCCAGCACGTTGGCCTTGTCGATGGAAGTCAGCCGCTTCTTCCGGCCCCGGGCCGCCTGAAAGGCGACGTGGGCGATGCGCACGATCTCGCTCTTCTTGTAGATCATGGTGTCGATCGCCACCGGTTCGCCGTTCTCCTCGTGGCGTCCTTTCGGCTGGCCAAAATACAGCCCCCCCGTGAGCTCGCGCACGCACAGCACATCGAAGCCGCCTTCGATCAGCGACTCCTTGATCGGCGAGGCGTGCGTCAGGTTGGGAAAGCAGACCGCCGGGCGCAGATTGGCGAAGAGCGCGAAGTGCTTGCGAATGGGGAGCAACGCCGCGCGCTCCGGTTGCTCATTGGGCGGCAGGGATTCCCATTTCGGTCCCCCGACCGAACCAAAGAGAATGGCATCCGAGGCACTGCAAATGCGCAGCGTTTCCTCCGGCAAGGCGTGTCCATCCACATCGATGGCAATACCGCCGACGCGGGCATCAGTGAGGATGAGTTGGAAGCCGAATTTGATCTCCGCGACGGCGAGCACGCGGCGCGCTTCGGTCATGACTTCGGGTCCGATGCCATCGCCCGCGAGAACAGCGATTTTGAAGGTTTTCATAGGGCGGCAGAGACTAGTGGCTCAAAGGAAAGTGCCAAGTTCCAAGTAACGAGAGCCAAGTGTTCCCTGCCCTACGCAGGCTCCGTCGCCACTTGGCTCTTGGCTCTTCCCCTCAGCTCCAGCGATCCGCGATCGTCCGTAGTTCCTCGATCAGGTTCTCGACCTTCTTCAAATCGCGGCGGCGGCCCTTGGCAGGCTTCACCTCCAGCGAACGCAGCATCATCAGCATGTCACGTAAATCCGACACGCGGTTGCCCGGCAGCTTCTTCTTCGACTCCCCATCGGCGATGACAGTGGCGTGCAGATGCGCAATCTCCGCCTCGAGCTGCGCGGCGTAGGTGCCCACGAGATCGCGTAAGGTCTTGCGCAGGAAGGTCAGCTCTTCCGCTACGGTCTTGAACGGCAGGGCCGACGCTGGTTTGGGCTTGGGTTCGTCTTTCACGGGGAGAGTTCGCTGCCAACGCTTGAAGCGTCGCACTGGTGGCGTCAAGACACCGATTGTGAACTTCTGAAGAACATGCTCCGTCTTTCACCGCAAGCAATGTTTGATCGCCCGTTTCGTATCCCGGTCGCGAACGTGTTTCCCATAGGCCGCGCGCAGGATCTGCGTCACCGACTTGCGCCGCGGTGGGCGTGCCGCCTGGCGGCGAAAGTCGTGACCGAGTGCGTAATCCCAGACGTGGCTTGTCATGGCTTTAAACAGAGCAGAAAGCGTGAAGGGGCTGGGTGGCGGGATTGTGACAATCAGGTGAAATCACCGACCCCCGCTGGGCGCGGGTTTGCCTTTTGCCCCGAGGCGCGGCAACACTGTCGCCATGAAGCGCTTTCGCACCGGTTGGATATCCGATATTCATCTCGGCACTAAAGGGAGCAAGGCCGATGCCCTGCTCCAGTTCCTCCGCGACTACGAGTTCGAGAAACTCTACGTCGTGGGCGACTTCATCGACGTCTGGCAGCTCCGCCGGGGCATTTACTGGCCGCAGTCTCACAACGACGTCATCCAGAAAATCCTCCGTGCCGGCCGTAAGGGCACCCGGGTCATTTACATCCCGGGAAATCACGACGAGTTCGTCGCCCACTTCTTCGGTCATTTCGGCGCGGTCGAGATCATGCCCCGGGATATCCACGTCACGGCCGATGGGCGGCGCCTGCTCGTCATTCATGGGCATGAATTGGATACCGTCGTGCAGAATATCAAGTGGCTGGCGTATGTCGGCGATGTCGGCTACCAGCTCCTGCTCAAGCTCAACGCGCCGGTGAACTTCTTCCGCCGCTGGTTTGGCCTCGGCTACTGGTCGCTCAGCGCTTACGTGAAAAAGAGCGTGAAGAACGCGGTCAGCTTCATCGGCGCCTTTGAAAAGGCCATCGTCCATTACGCCCAGAACGACAACGTCCAGGGCGTGGTCTGCGGGCACATCCACTCGCCGGTCATCCGCACCATCGAGTCGACGACCTACTACAACAGCGGCGACTGGGTGGAGAGCCTCTCCGCGCTCGTCGAGGACTTCGAGGGCCATATCGAACTGATCACCAACTTCGCGGTGGACACCATCGGTCGGCCCTCGACAGGGACGCTGGAGCCATCAGAGGAGGAGGAATCGGGCATTACGCCGGTGAACACGGTGCCGGCCTCGGCACCTTTGTAGTGCCCTGCACCCGCGCGGCGGAGGCAACGAGGCAGCGTTTACCAAGCTGCCGGGAGAAGAAGGAGATCGCGCCAAGGACGCCAGACTCGCCAATGGCTCGGGCAAACTGTGTAACCTGATACCTCATGCGCAGGCGCAAACCCTACAATCCGGCGGACTACAATCTGGTTGCGAACCCGTCCCTGCCGAAGACGAACTCTCCGTGGCGGGTTTGGGGAGTGCTGGTGTTGGTCGGGTTGGTTTGCTTCGTCGCGTGGCCCATTCTGCGCGGGCCAGTGCATGTTTCACGACCGACGCTCGAGTTTTCGGGTGAGCGGGTCGTTGTCAATTCGGTCGCGACCAACGACACCTATCGTTCCGTCCATCTGACCTTACGCTTCGTGGTGGCTCGGGCCGGTCCGGCGAACGAAGAGCACCCCGCTCGTTTCGATGTAGTGGCCCAGCGCGAGATGGAGATTGTAGTCCCATCCCGCTCCACGGCTCCCCTCCGCTGCGAGTTTGTGATTCCAGAGAAACTCACCCCAAACGAAGCGGAGGTGGAGATTCTGAGCCGCCGATGAATCGGGGCAAACGCGGAGCACCGCCGCACTCCAAAATGCTCGCGCGTTGCAGCCTCGTTCAAGGCTCGCGGTCCGGCTTAACGCTTCGCACCGTCGGGTGGCAGCAGACACGGCACTACCTTGCGGCTGTGACGGCGGTAGGCCTTGAAATCAGCGTCGGTCGTCAAAACGAGTGGATCGGGCAGCACTTCCGTCATCCGCACCACACACGCATCCGCCACGCTCATCGGTACGTCGCCGTACTTTTCCAGCAGATCCAGCACGGCACCGGCCTCTTCATTCAGCACGGCCACGATGCGCAAGGCTCCGCGGCGACAGGCCGTCCGCAGGCTTGCTCGTCCCATCGGCCCCAACAGATGCTCCGCCTCGGAAAACACCGCCTCGCAGGTCGCCCAGACCGGCGGATTCGCTCGCGCCGTCGCCACCGCCCAGGCGTGGTGTTGATCCTCTCGGCGCCAAAGCGCCACGAGGAAACCGGCATCAGCGACGAGGCTTTTCACGCCCGTAGCCCTTCGCTTTGAGATAGTGTTTTTTGCGAGCGCTGACGTCGCGGGGACCGCCGGTTTCCGCGCCGACGAGATCGCTGATCAAATCGAAGCCGACACCCGCTGTGCCGGAACTTCCGTGCGCGGCTGCCAGTCGCGCACGCGCGACCTCGGACTTGGTCGAGTTCAACCGGCGCGCCTCGGCTTCAATCTCCGCGGCGAGGTCATCGGGAATGCGCAGAACCAGAGTTTGCATGTAGCGAATGTATTACATTCCCGGCGCCAAGGCAATACGCTTGCCAAACGCGCTCCCCGCTTCGCGATCCACAGTGCGATTCAGTGAGTCGCAGGATCCAGGATAGGCGCAGAATGCCGCATCCCGACGTGCGAAGTGAAATTATCCGCAATGGAGCCAACAGAGCCAATGGACCAATGCACTTTTTTCGCGGGGTCATGCGACACTTCTGCGCATGAATACCAACGAATCCCAATACGCCCGCAACAGCAAGATCGCCCATTTTCCGGCAGCCATTCGCGAGGAACTCCGTGAACGCCTCGCCCGAGGCGAACGCAGCCAGCGCCTGGTGAAATGGCTCACCCAAAAGGGTGGCAGCCCTTGCTCGAATCAAGCCGAATCAAGGTAAATCAAGGCAATCAAGGTGCGAGAAATGGGCAGTGTTACGGGGAAACCCACGCCTCGCAACCGATGCAAACCAATGAGCCCCAAGCGCAGAACAAGGAAGCCGATTTAAGGTGCCTTAAGCCCCCTTAAGCCGATTTAAGGTGCGAGATTTTTTCTCCACAGAGACCGTGAACGCCAACCAGGCAGCGCGCACCCTGAACTTCCCGACCCGGCTCAATCGTGGGCGCCATCCAGCGGCAGGTGCAGGATGATAGCGGTGCCTTTGCCGTATTTGCTCTCGGCGGCGACGGAACCGCCGTGGAGCTGGATGATGTGCTTGACGATGGAGAGGCCCAGGCCGGTGCCGCCCTGCTCGCGGGTGCGCGCCTTGTCGGCGCGGTAGAAGCGCTCAAAGATGTGCGGGAGGTCGTTCGGCGGGATTCCCTGCCCGGAATCTTCGACCCGCAATTCCATGTCGCCATTCTGGACCGAGGCGCGCAGGAGGATGCTGCCGCCCGGCTCGGTGAATTTCACGGCGTTTTCCAGCAGGTTGTGCAGCACCTGCTCCAGTCGCTGCGGGTCGGCGGAGACGAGGGGCAGGTCGTCGGTCGCTTCCACGCGCAGGGCCAGCTTCTTGGTGGCGAGCTTTTGCGCCCAGTCGCCGGCCACGGAGCGCAGGAGAGCGGGCAATTTCATGGAGACGCAGACCATTTTCTCCTGGCGCGATTCGAGGCGGGCCAGGGTGAGCAGATCCTCGAGCAGGGCGTTCAGGCGGCGGGAATGCTTGCGCAGGATCTCGAAGATCTCGATCTGCTCCTTGCGCGACATGGCGGGGGTATCCATGAGGTTTTCCAGGTAGCCGTGGAAGATGGAGAGCGGGGTGCGCAGTTCGTGGGAAACATTGGCGACGAATTCCCGGCGCACTTCCTCGAGTTGCCGCAGGCGCGTGATGTCGCGGATGATGGCCACCACGCCGGCGCCGCCGGCGAATTCGCGCACCGGCACGGCGTGGACGGCGAAATGCCGTTTGTCCGCAGTGCGCTCCACATCGGCGCGCTGATCCTGGCCGGTGCGCAGGGCGGCGGAAATCAATTCCTCGAAAGCGGTCTCGCGCAAGGTCTGCAAGACCGTGTGCCCGACCGGTTCGGCTTTGAGATCGAATAGGGACACGAACGACGGATTCACCAGCCGCAGCGTGTGGTGCGTATCCACCACCATGACGCCCTCCTCCATGCTGGAGAGGATGGTCCGCAGGTTGAACGCCTCGTCATGAATCTCGCGATGCAGTTTTTCCTGCTCCTGGGCGATCTTTTCCAGCGGATAGGTGAGCCGCGCGAAACGCCCGCCATGCCGAAAAACGAAGCCCTCGGGTTTACGCCCGGCCGCGAGTTCCTCCAGCAATAGTTCGAGATGCCGCCAATCGCGGGCGAAACGCCGGCGGACCCACCAAATACCCAGCGCGAGCGCTCCCGCCACGCACCAGCCAAGAATCGCGCCCATCACCGCCTACGGTTCGTTCTCCACTACCCGATAACCGAACCCGCGAATCGTCTCGATGTAGGAACCGGATTTGCCGAGCTTTTCCCGCAAACGACGGATGTGCGTGTCGACGGTCCGGGTATCGATCACCGTCTCGTAACCCCAAACATCGTTGAGCAGCGTTTCGCGGTCCTGCACGCGTCCCCGGCGCTCGATGAGCAGGGCGAGCAGCTTGAATTCCGTGGCGGTGAACTCTACGACCTTGCTGGCGATGGTCACTTCGTGCCGCGTGCGATCGATCTGGATGTCGCCCAGAATGAGGCGATCCGTGACCTCCGTGCCATGGGACGCGCGGCGCAGGACGGATTTGACCCGCAGCACCAGCTCGCGCGGCGAGAAGGGCTTGGTCATGTAATCGTCGGCACCCAGTTCCAGGCCCACGATGCGGTCCACTTCCTCCGCCTTGGCCGTGAGCATGATCACGGGGATGCGGTTGGTCGCCGTTTCGCGTTTCAAAACTTTGCAGACCTCCAGCCCGCTCATCTCGGGCAGCATGAGGTCGAGGACAATGAGGGCGGGCGAAGTCTGCCGTGCCTGCTCGAGGGCGGACAGGCCGTCCTCCGCCTTCAGGACATTGTAACCAGCGTTTTTGAGGTTGGTCGAGACGAGTTGCAGAACGTCCGGTTCATCGTCGGCGACCAGGATGCGTTTATTCGCTAGTTTGTTATTCATCGAAGGCGCCGAGTCTAGGGTGACAAACCCGCGCCGCAAGCGGCGCAATGTGACATTCCTGTAAACATAGCGCGCTTTGCCTCTGAAGGGGAGCCTAAAGATCAGGGGGCAGCAACGTGGATCCCTGGGACACGAGGGAGCAAAATCGCGGAGACGCAGAGGCGCAGAAAGAAGAGACAGTGAGATGGCTCACTGCGGGCACTGTCGTTTTAATCCTGATCCGCCCTTACGCCTTCAATTCCTGGCCCGTATTGGCGTCCGTGATCATGAATTTCTCGTGATGGAAAGTGGGGTCGGCCCGGAAGGAAAGGCGGCCGGCGTAGCGCCGCTCGATGTCGACCAGCAATTCCTCGTCCTCGGTGCGCAGGCGGCCCATGACGTGGGGGTGCACGATGACGCGGATCTCGTGAATCGTATCCTGATATTTGCGCATGATCTGGTGGAGAGAGCGCTGCAGTTCCACACTCATGGTCATGGCGCTCTTCACCTTGCCACGGCCGCCGCAGTAGGGGCAGGGCTCGAAGACGGCGCCGCTGATGGATTCCGCGGCGCGCTGGCGGGTCATTTCCATGAGGCCGAGCGGGCTAATGGGCAGGACGTGGGTCTTGCTCTTGTCGCGCTTGAGACGGTCCTTCATCCGCGAGAAGACGGCCTGCTGGTCCTTGCGGTTCTTCATGTCGATGAAGTCGCCGATGATGAGGCCGCCGATGTTGCGCAGGCGCATCTGGCGGGCCATTTCGTCGGCCGCCTCGAGGTTCGTCTGGAGAATGGTCTTGTCCGCGCTGCCGCCGCCCTTGTTGCGGCCGGTGTTCACGTCGATGGCGATGAGCGCTTCGGTTTCATCGATGACGATGTAGCCGCCGCAGGGCAGCCAGACCTGGCGATGGAAAGCGTCGTCGATCTGCTTCTGCACGCCGTAGCGCTCGAAGATCGGGGTGGTATCCTGGTAGTGGCGGATGCGGCCGGCGGAGCGGCGGGAGATCTGGCCGACCACGTCAGTCATGCGCCGGACCGATTCTTCGTCATCGCAGATCACCTCGTCGATTTCGTCGGTGAGGAAGTCGCGCACCGTGCGCTCGATGAGGTCGGGCTCGGCGAAGACGCAGGCTGGCGCGGGTTTCTCCTTCATGGCTTGCTCGATGGCGCGCCATTGCTCGACGAGCAGGCCGAGATCGCGGACGAAATAGCGGGCGCGCTGGCCTTCGCCGACAGTCCGCACGATCACGCCCATGTTCTCCGGGATGTCGAGTTCCTTCAAAATCTTGCGCAGGCGGTCGCGTTCCTTGGGGCTCTCGATCTTGCGCGAGATACCGCACTGGTCGCTATAGGGCATGAGCACGAGATAGCGGCCGGCGAGGCTGAGATTGGTGGTGATGCGCGGGCCCTTGGTGCTGATCGGGCCCTTGGTGACCTGCACGAGGACCTCGCTGCCCACGGGGTAAATCTTCGGGATGTCCGCCGCGGTGATACGCTTGTTTTCCTTACGACCGCCGGAACGCTCGACCTGTTCGACACCGCTGTCGAGCGCCGCCGGGAGCGCATCCCAGAAGTGCAGGAAGGCATTTTTCTCGAAGCCGATGTCGACGAACATGGCCTTGAGGCCGTGCTCGATATTTTTGACGCGGCCCTTGAAAATGCTGCCGACAATGTTGCGGTCGGTTTCGCGCTCGATGGAGTATTCCTCGAGGACGCCGCCCTCGAGGAGCGCCACGCGGCGCTCGAGCTTTTCGGAATTGATGATGAGTTTGTTGCCGGTCTGGCGCGGAGCC
>NZ_JBDUCX010000072.1:0-27241 GCF_040003245.1 Chthoniobacter sp. | reverse complement strand
ACATCGCGCGGCGCTGCCGACGCGAGAATTTCAAAGCGTGAAATATCCGGGCTAGAGCTGCGCGAGTGATCCGCTTTACTTTGATCGGCGGGTCGAACTCCAAGACCTGAAGAAACTCTTCCCGGAGCACCCGCTCGACCACTTGAACGTATGGCTCCGTCGTTGCGATGCAGTCATGTAATGAGAGGAGCGGCATCGAATCATCTTGCTTGGCGAGCTTGGGCACCACTCGATCAATTACAACCGAGGATTCTTGTTTTTGGAGCTTTCGGGCAAGTCTCTGGTGAAAGCCTCGTTTTTCGTCTGATATGATGACGGCGAGGACTGGGAATGTCTTTCTGAAAATGTCCAACAGTTCGTGCTCAACGGCATTGTGGCAGAACACGATCCTGCTGAACGTGAGCCGCTTTACTTCGCCCTTTTGGTGATCATCGTCCATGTCATACGGGCGCGCCAATCGATCATTGAAAAATTGGTAGAATCGGTTTTCACGAACCAGTTCGACAAACCGCGCCTTCTCCTCCAAGGGTTCGGACGGGTATCTGCCGTCGGCAAATCACTCTTCGGCTCATTCGCCTCCAGCGCGGCGCGGGCGCTCTGGAGCGGAGGCGCCAGTGCATTGGCCCGGCGCAACCAATCCGTTTTCGTGAGCTGGTTGAAATACCCGCGACTGAGCTTGGTAATCGCGGTATTGAGCTTCAAGCGGTACTGCTCCCGCTCGGCCACGATCGGCAGGAGCTGCTCGCAAATCTGGGCCGCGGCCTGGGCATTGGGATCGGTTAATCCCTGGAGATGCTGCCGGAGACGGTTCAGGGGCTCGCTATTGAGCTTTCCCTGGCGTTCGTCGAGTTCGGAAAAGGTCGCCTGAAAATACGGTAGAATTTCCCGCGAGTACGATTCGCGAAATTGGGGAACCGGTTCCGGCCGGGTCACGACGTAGACCAGGTAGCAACTCGAGGCGAGCGCCGCAATCATGGCCAGTTCCTTCATCATGATCACCGTCTCCCGCGGCGCAGGGTCACGCGCTTCTTGCGGTTCTTCATGGCGTGAGCGACACCCGCTGGTCTTTCCGCTCGCTCCTCGCTGGCTGGGAATTCCGGAACCTTCATGCCACGCGTCTAACAGCCGGGCAGTCCAATTGGAAGACTGCAAATCGTGTCCTTCGTGCAGGGCTGTTGCCTCGCGGTGTTGGGAGGCGGAAAAAACTCTGGTGTTGTTTCCGGGGCGTCTCTATTGGAAGCGAATGAATCTGCGTTTCATTGCGTGTGCCTTGCTTTTGGTGGCTTTCGCGGCCTGCCAGTCGCCCTACAAAAAGAAGGACGACGAGGAAAAGATCAAGATGAAGGACCAGAGCAAGGACCAGAGCTTTCAGGCCTTTATCGGCCGCGCGCGGATCGCGGTCAGCAAGCACGACACGGCGATGCTTTCGACGATGATGACCTCCGACTTTGGCTATCGCTGGGACGATGCGCCGCCCGGGGAGACGGCGTACCTGTATTGGGATGCGCACCATTCCTGGGAAGAACTGGGGCGGATTTTGGAGGAGAAATTCGGTCCCCACGATATGTACATGGTAGCGCCGCCGCAGGCCGTGACGGACGCCAATTACGCCGGCTACCGGGTAGGGGCGCGGACCGTGCGCGGCAGTTGGAAGCTCGCCTATTTCGTGCCCGGCGAACCGGCACGGTGAGCGCGTCCGACCCCATCGCCTACGGGTTGCCCCATCGCGAGCCGTTCGTTTTCGTCGGCTCGGTGGTCGAGGTGCAGCCCGGAGAGTCGGCTGTTTGTGAAAAGAGTTTTCCGCCGGAAGAGCCCTTCTTTCGCGGGCATTTTCCGGGCGACCCGCTCGTGCCCGGCGTGATCATCACGGAAGCACTCGCGCAGACCGCGGGCATTGCCGCTGGGCAGCCGGGGCGAGGCTTTCGCCTGACGGCGATCAAGGGGATGAAATTTCTCCGGGCGGTGCGCCCACGGGACGTGCTCCGCTTTCACGCGCGGAAGATCGCGGCGGTGGGCGGGCTGTGGCAGTTTGAAGTGACGGCGCGAGTGGGCGAGGACACGGTCGCCGACGGGGTGGTGGTGTTGAGCGAGGTGTAGGGAAGTGCCAGGAGTCGGGTAGTTCCTACTCGTTCATCGCGGGCAGCCTGGTTGGCGTGGTGGGCGGAGTGTGGAGATCGAAGATCGCTCCCCAGTCACCAGATGCCACCATCCGCGTGGTCAGGCGCCACGGTTGCGGGGAGTCCTTGTATTTCTCGTCTTCGTAGCGGCCCCAGAAAAGGTAGCGCGCGCCGAGTTCGTCGGCGAGTTCGCGCCAGCCGTCCTCGCCGTTCATGAGGGAGTCGAGTTTCCCGGCGGGCTCCTGCCAGGCGAGACCGTGGCTGTCCACGTGGCCGAGGTAGCCGAGGACCATCTTTCGTCCGTTGAGCAGCAGCGGATGATTGTACGTGGGCGCGCCGGCGAAGCGGTCGGTGACCGGAATGTCGTGCACGGCTTTTGCCACGCCATCGAGTTCCGAGCGGAGGGCGATGGGATAGCCGGTGAAACTGGCATCGATGCCGCCGAGCGTGGAAATGAATCCCGAGAAAAATAACATGCCCACGATGAAGCAGCGCGCCCAGGCGGGCCACCGCACGAGCAACTCGGTCCACACGAACGGGAGGATTGCGAGATAGGACCAGATCATGAGCTTGGTATTGTCCCACGCCCACGGGGCAAACTTGACGAAGCAGCAAATGATGAAAATGGCCAGGGATGGAATGACCACGAGACGCGCCCACTGGCTCCCGCCCTGGCGGCTCAGGGCCACGATCAGCATGACGACGAGCAGCGGCAGGATGCCGAAATTGACCGGCCAGAAAGTGATCGCGGCGACGGTGGGCGAACCGTTCCCGAGATGGATCTGGCACCAATCGAGGAAGGTCGTGTCGTCCCACATCCAGCCCGCTTTCCCGCCGAGCAGGCTGCCGCCTTTCAATCCGCCGGTGATGAGAAACACGAGCACGGTAGCCGGCACGAAAGCCGAGCCCACGAGCAGTGCGAGGCCCCGCCGCGCGGGCGCTTGAAATACGAACCACACGCCGAGGAGGGCCGAGAGAAAAAGGAAGGTGTGGAAGTGAAACAGCGGCAGAGACGCGTAGAGCAGCAGCTCGCCCCAGAAGGGCAGGCGCCAGTCTTCGGCCTGGCCGGCGAAAAAGCGCGTGCGCCAACTGCTCAAGAGCAGCAGCCCCGCGGGCAGCGCGAAGAGCAGTCCGCGCTGCGTCGCGAAGAGTGCGAGGGCGAAACTTTTCCACGGCAACTCGCCTTGGAAATCAGCGAGTTTTCCCGTCGAAAAAATGAGGAAGCCGGCGAGACCGCCATTGGCGAGAAAGCCGAACAAAGCGAAACCGCGGCCCCAACGCCAGAGCGCTGCGCCGGTCAATGCCGCGCCGATAATGCCCATCCAGATGAACCCGCGGAACACGTCCATTCCGACGAGTGGGAGGAGGCTGTGGAAGAGATCGATGCCGATGGGATAGGTAAGTTTGCCGCCGGTGAAAATCGGATTGTCCGGCCAGAACGGCACGCCGCTGGCGAGATAGCGCACGTAGGTGAGATGCAGGGAAAAGTCGCCGAGATTGTTGGGCGACAGCACCTTGATGTCATCGCCCTTCACCGTCACCACCCACAGGAAAATGCGCAGCGACACGAGCGCGAAGGCGATGATCGCCAGCCACTCCGGCGTGCTGGGTGCGCGCCTCGGCGCCGACGGATTGCGGCCTTGCCAGAGCGCCAGCGACATGACGAGCAGCCCGCACCCGAGCGCCGCGGCGGCGATGGCGGAGTTGAGCCCTCCGCGGGCCGCGGCCAGCACCATCGCCACCAAGGACGAGGTGCAGACTGCGTAGAGGATGGCGGCGACGAAATTCATTTTAGATCCGCCGAAACGGGTTGGAACTTCGCGGTGTCGGCCGGGACGAACCCCGCGAAGATGGGCGGGTAAAGATAGAGGGTCGCGGCACTTTCCGAATTCCCACGGATGCGCACGTGCAGCTTGAAATACTCCAGGCGCAACAAGGGCTCGACCTTGTCGACATTCGCATCGTCGACGAGGAGGAAATCCGCGTCGAGCGTGTCGGGTAGTTGTTCGGCGTCGGGGTAATCGATCTGGGGAAAATCTCCGAGCAGCCAGGAGAAGGGATACTGCTCGGCCATGATGAGGTGGCCGCGGAGCTGGTAGTTTAGGGGATCGCGCCGCGCCAGCTTTTGCAGCGGGACGAGGAGTTGATTCACGTCCGTGAAGGTCTGCACGTAGACGTACTGCTCAGCGTCGTCGGTGTAGTCGTGGTAATTCAGCTTCCAAGAGATACCGAACGATCCGAGGCAGAGCAGGGCGGTGATCCCGGCGATGGTCCAGCGGTCGATCAATTCCGCGGCGCGCACGACGACAAAGCCAAAGACGAAATAAAATGGCCAGATCAGCGAGATGACGCACCAAGGAGTTTTGTAGTCGATATAGGAATAGGCGATGAGTGCGCCGAGTCCATAGATCGCCAGATAGCGGGCCAGGCGCGGAGTGTGCGGCCACAGCATCCACAGCCCGCCCACCAGCCCGACGAGCGCGGGCCATTCGTAGCGGCCCAGCAGTTGCAGCCAGTAATACCACTCCTTCTCGTGTCCGGATTTGTGGGCGGTGCCGGTCTGGATCCAGGTATTGAATGTCTCCCAGAGCCCGGGCAGGGCGGACCAATCGAGAAAACCGCCCGTGTAAAAGAACAGGATCAAGCCGGCACACGTGGCGGCGACGATGCCGGCATCCCGCAGGCTAAACTTCCAGCCACCGAACGGCAGCGGGATCGAGGGGGATATTTTTTCGTAGCCGAGCAGGCATGGCGCCGCGAGGAGGAAGGCGACCAGATGGATGACGTAGGTTTCTTTCGTGACGATCAGGCCGGTGATGCCCAAAGCGGAGGCCCATAAGTAGCGCCGCTGGCCGAAGTGCCACAGCCCCGGCAATCCCCACCCGATGAGCAGCAGGAAAAAGAGCATCCAGGTCTCGTGAATGGCGTAGCGGCCATAGAAGACCATGGCGGGCGAGACGGCCATGGCCAGCGCGGCGATCTGGCACACGCGCTCGCCGAGGTAGCGCCGGTAGGCGAGCACGAGCCCCACGCACCCTGTGCTGAGCAGGACGATGGGCATGCGCAGCACCCAGATGCTCCGGCCAAAGAGCGTCTGGGCGAGGAACAGGACGTAGAAATGGAACGGTCCGTGAAAATTGGTCGGATCGTAGTGATAGAAGCCTTGGTGGGTCATCTGGTCCACGAACCAGCCGTTCACCCCTTCGTCAAAATGCGCGGGCTTGAGATCGAGCCAGGCCACGCGCAAAGCGAAGGCGAGCAGGAGGATCAATGCGGAAATCCAATGGTGCCGTGAGATCATCGCTTTGACCGCGACGGGCTTATGCTGGTAAGTATCCAGTTCCCCAATGTCGGATTCGCCATATCTCTCCATCGTCGTGCCGGCTTACAACGAGGCGCGGCGGTTGCCGCCGACGTTGACGGCACTGGTGGAGTTTTTCCGGGGTTTCACGCGGACGTATGAGGTGTTGATCGTCGTGGAACAGAGCACGGACGGGACGCTGGAGATAGCGGCGAAGCAGGTGGCGCAACAAGCTCATTTTCAAGTGGTCGACAACGGCCCGAAGCGCGGCAAAGGCCATGCCGTGCGCTCCGGGATGCAGCGGGCGCGCGGGGAGATCGTCTTTTACATGGATGCCGACTTGAGCGTGCCGCTGGCGGAGGTGCCGGCATTTCTGCGGCACTTCGAGCAGACGCCGAAGGTGGATGTGCTGATCGGCAACCGGCAGCACGCCATGAGCCGCATCACGCGACGCCAGTCTCCGCTGCGTGAGGGCATGGGAAAGATTTTCAATCGCGTGCTCCAGACGCTGGCGCTGGTCGACCTGCGGGACACGCAATGTGGCTTCAAGGCGTTTCGCCAGGCGGCGTGCCGGGAGATCTTTACCCGCCAAAAGGTGGAGGGCTTCGCTTTCGACGTGGAGGTGCTGCTCCTCGCGGAGCGGCTCGGCTACGGCGTGGAGGATCTGCCGGTGGAGTGGATCAATTCGCCCGAAAGCAAGGTCGAGATCGTGGCCGACAGCCTGCGCATGCTCCGGGACGCCTGGCAGATTCAACGCCGGCTGCGGCACATGCGCCCGGAATTGAGCCCGCCGCCGGAGGTGGTCCCGGCAAAAGGGCCGGATGCGGTGCGAGAAAATGGATAGCGGTATTCGCGAACCCCGGTTTAGTTATTCCCGATGCGACTTCTTGTTACTGGCGGCTGTGGTTTTGTAGGCAGCAATTTTGTGCGGTACGTGCTCCAGCACTATGGGCCGGAGATGATTACGAATGTGGACTCCCTGGTATCGGGCGGGCTGGCCAGCGTGGAGGGCATCGCGCAAGAGTTTGGCGAGCGCTACGAATTTCTCCGCGCGGAAGTGGGCGATAGCGACAAGATCGATGCCGTGCTCTCGACGCACCAATACTTCGCGGTTGTGAATTTCACCGGCGGATCGGCGGGCGGCACGGCGGGCGTGGCGAACCTGCTGGAGCGGGCGCGGCAGCACGGAGTGCGGCGTTTCGTGCAAGTTTCCAATAGTGGCGCTCTCGCTGCAGCTGCGGACGGGCAGGGGAAACAGGGCGCGGTCGATACGCTGGCCCTGGACGCATTTCGCGCGCATGCGCAGGAGGTGGTCGTCACCCGCTCGGCTTGCAATTACGGACCGTTCCAGGCGCCGGCCGAATTCATTCCGGCGTCAATCATTCATGCCCTGCGCGATGAGCCGCTGCCGGTGGCCGGCGATGGCTCGACGATGCGGGGCTGGCTGCATGTGGATGACCATTGCTCGGCGATCTTCGCCGCGCTCCTGAGCGGCGAGCCCGGCACGATCTATCCGCTCGTCAACGACCTGAAGACCAGCGACCTCGAGGTCGCGCAGGCGATCCTGGAGCACTTGGGAAAATCACGGGATTTGATTCGCTTGAATGCCGGTGGCAGTGGGGCCAGCCCGGGGATCAGCGACGAGGAGCACCTGGCTTTCCAGCAACTCGAGTGGAAGCCGCGCCAGCATTTCGCCCCGGCGCTGCGCGAAACCATCGACTGGTACGTGCGCAATCGGGAGTGGTGGGACGGCGAAGACGAAGAGGCCGAGCGGATCGCGCTTTGAGGCATGCCGCGCGCCATCGTGATCGTCGGCAGCGGCGGGCGTCTCGGTGCGGCGCTGCTCCGCGAATGGGGAGCGCGCGGGGAGCAGGTGCTCGGCTTCGACCGGGCTTCGCTCGATCTCGGTGATTTTCCGGCCATGCACGAGCGACTGGATCCGCTGGACTTCGATGTGCTCGTGAATTGCGCCGCGCAGACCAACGTGGACCGCTGCGAGCGCGAACCGGAGGAAGCCTTCCGGGTTAACTCCAGCGCCGTCGCCACGCTGGCAGAGATCTGCGCGCGGAAGAAGGCGCGCTGTATCCACCTCAGCACGGACTACGTTTTCGATGGGACGAAGGGGACGCCCTACGACGAAGACGACGCGCCGAATCCGCTCAGCCAATACGGCGCATCGAAGCTGGGTGGGGAGCGCGCGCTGCTCGCGGTTTCCGATCGGCATCTGGCGGTGCGCGTGTCGTGGGTCTTCGGGCCGGATCGCGCGAGCTTCGTCGACCAGATCATTCAGCGCGCCCTGGAGCAGGACCGGGTCGAGGCGATTGCCGACAAGGTTTCCGTGCCGACCTACACCCTGGATGCCGCGCGGCTGCTGCTGGCCTTGGTGGATCGACCGGAAATCGGCGGCATCATGCATCTCTGCAACACCGGAGAGTGTACATGGCAGGAGTACGGCCAGCACGCCCTCGACTGCGCGGCAGCCCTCGGCCTTCCGTTGCGCACGCGTGTCGTCGAGCCGCTCAAGCTGGCGGACATGAAAGGCTTCGTCGCACGCCGGCCGGTTTATACGCCGTTATCCAACGCGAAGTTCACCGAGCTCACGGGCCTCACGCCGCGCCCGTGGAAGGAATCCGTGGAAGATTACGTCCGCACGACTTTGGCGCCCCGCGCGCTCAGTTCCACAGCGACTGCAAATCCGGATCGACCCGCGCGCTCTTCTTGATGCCCGCATTGATCTGGATCGCGGTATCGATGCACTGCCGCGCCGCGGAGATGTCGCCCAGCCGCGCTTCATAGCACGCGAGATTGTAGTGGAGGATGCCGGTCCGGCGGATCCAGTCCGGTGCGGAGAGGAGCACCTGCTCGGCCTTCTCGTCCTTGTCCATTTGATGCAACGCGAAGGCGCGCTGGACGGTGAACTCGCCCTCGTCAGGGTGCAGGCCGGTGCCCCGCGCGGAAAGCACTTCCGCCGAACGCCACTCCCGCTTGTGCAGGAGCAGGCGAATGCGGGCCAGCATCACTGCCGCCTCTTCCTGGTCGAGCTTGGGGATGGCCCCCAGCTCGGCCAGGGCTTCGTCGAGGAGATTGAAATACAGGTACCCGTCCGCGGCATTGAGGGCGCGCATGGTTTCCATGCTTTGGACTTTCGATGGCTGACTTAGGTAGAGCATTTCATAGCCTCCAATGTGGATTCGTTCTTTAGACGGTTGTCGCGTGTCGCGTATTCGCCGCATCCGAACTCTCGTAGGAGGTGCTGCCAGTGCCAGCTACAGTCGCGGCCCTGTCGGCTCTTCGAGACGATGCAGGCGAGATGCAGGACGATGCGGTGGGACTTGTTCACGATTAACACCATTTCCAGTAATTCTAAAAGCACTGGACATGCCAAAGGCCCTGCCGGATGTACGGGGAAATGCGAAGGAGCGATTCCCGCCTCTGTAGAGCCCCGAATCGGCTATTTAGGCGCGCCAGGTCCGGCGCCGCAGCCAGATATCCAGAGGCAGGAGGAGGAGGGCCGCCTCCAGAAAGTAGTTCGTCAGCTCCATCTGGGTGCGCGCCGCCACGGCTGGTCGGGCAAAGACTTCCGAGGGCAATGGCGCGTATTTGCCGCCTCCAATTGACGCCAGGGTATGCAATAATGTCTCATTCACCTCGGTCCGCAGAAACTCCTGCGGGTAACTGCGCGTGTGGCCGAAAACATAGCCGCCGTCCGGCAAGTCGGGCGAACTGACCGAAAAGATGGAGGTTCCTTCGGTGGGCAAGTCGAACGCCGCGCGATACTGTCCGGGGCCTTCCTGCTGTGCCGTCCGCGTTTCGGTGGAGCCGTCCGCACGCAGCATGTTCACGCTCACCGGCATTTGATTGCGAAACGAACCGTCGGGCTTGATCGCGTCGATCGTCAGTTCCAGGCGATTGCCCAGCTCGCTGGTGTTGACCTGGAAACTCGATTGATCGCTCTTGCGCATCAGGGTGCGCACCAGTTGCGTCCAGAATTTCCCGTAGCCCGGCCAGGCCAGCCATTCGGCCGCCCAACGGCTCTTCGCATCGCTGGTAAAGGCGGCGGCCTGTCCCAGCCCGTAGCGCCAGGTGGCGAGCAGCGGTTCCCCGCGCTCGGTCGCGAGCAGGATCTCGGCGGTGGGCTTGGGCTTGGTCGCGTTGTAGCCGAGGAGCAGGGGCGATTGCGCCCAGTCCAGACCGGCGGTGATCGGGCTCCTGGCCATCGGCACAGCGAGGAAGGGCTCCTCGATCAGGCTGCTCTGCGCGACCTTCATCGTCTCGGTGCTGAAGATTTGAGGCAGGGTGGTGGCGTCGTCGGTGAGATAGAAGCGCCCACTCCCGCGCTCCGCGAGCTGGCGCAGGAAGGGCGTGTCCTTGTCCTGCTCCGTGCCGAGGCCGACGACGGAAGTGGTGATCTTCGCGGCGAGCATGGCCGAGGCGAGGTCGAGCGAATTGCCGCCGGTGTGGAGGCCGTCGCTCATTTCGCCCGCGGCTTTTTCCTCGGCATCGGCGGCGTCGGAAAAGAGCAATAGATGCTTCACCCGCGCGGGGATGTCGCGCAACTGCTGAAAGGCGTCGACCATCGATGTATAGATATAGATGCCACCGCCCCCGGCGGTGATGCTGAGAATCTTCTGCTCCGCCGCCCCCTTGGCGGTGATGGGCGCGAGTGGCACCACGGTATGCGGTTTGGTGTCCACGGCGACGACGCCGAAATAATCCTTCGGCTGGAGCGCGTTCATGGCGAAGACCGCGCCCTGGTCGGCGAGCGACATCTTGGTCTGGCCGGCGACCGTCGCTGTCATCGAGCCCGAGCGATCCAGCACCACGAGCATGGCGACCGTGGGAGTATCGAGCCGGTCATCGTGCTCCATGCGCACGGGCAGCATTTGCTCGACGGGCGACCGGTAATAGCCGCCGACGCCGAAACTGTTTTCACCGCCGATCATCACGAAGCCACCGCCGAAATCCTGCACCCAGCGGCGGTAGAGATCCATTTGCTCGCGGCCGAGGTTGAGCGCGGAGACATCGCTGAGCAGGAAGAGATCGAACTGCTGCAAGTCTTCCAGCGATTTGGGCAGGCCGCCCAAGCCGCGCGTCTCCACGGAGATCTTTTCCTTCTGCAAGACGTCGGCCAGCGCCCGGCCATTGTTCTCGTCCGAATCGACCAGCAGGACACGCGGTTCGCCGCGCAAGCTCGCCGTGGCGGAAGCGCGATTGTTTTCGGCCACGGTGTCGAGCGCGGGCAGAACTTCCACTTCGTAGGAAATGAAATTGCCATCGGCCTTGAGATTGGGCGCGCGGAATTCGTTGTCGCCGGGCTTGAGCGTTATGTCGCGTTGCTCGAGGAGGAATTGATTCTGATACAGCTTCACCTTGGCGGTGGTGGCGACGTTGCTGTGGATGCGCGCGGTGAGGTCGAACGGTTCGCCGGCTTTCAAGCGGCGCGGCACCTCGACCTTCTCCACGAGTATTTCCGGCGCGGAGGCATTGTGCAGCGGCACGGTGAGCAACTCCACGCCTTGGGCCGCGAGGCGCGCGGCCCCGGCGGTGGCCTGCTCCGTCGTATCGTTTCCATCGGTGAGCAGGACGACGCGGCGCGCCTTGCCCGCGGGGAAAATGGCGCTGGCGAAATCAAGCGCGCTGCCGATGTCGGTCGCCTTGCGCTCCGGGAGTTCGGGCCATTGGGCGGCGGGTTGCAAGTGCGCGGCCGGGGCCTGCCAGAGTTCGGGAGTGGTGGCGAAACCGACGACCCCCGCGGTATCGTCGGTGTGCTGCGCGGCGAGGCTCGACGTGACGAAATCCCGGGCCTCCTTTTGCGCTGGCGCGGAGATGCTGGCCGAGTGGTCGACGACAAAGAGGACCGCCAGTTCCCGCGAGGGCAGCAGCCAGCGGACACCGGCCAGCGCGAGGACCAGCAGCAGCATGATGAAAGTGCGCAGGGCAAAACACACCTTGCGCTGGGCGGGTGTCATGTCGGCCAGCGACCGGCGTTGCGCCCAGACGAGAAAGACGACGACCAGCGCAAACGTGAGCGCCCACGGATGGGCGAGATCCACGAGGCCGTTCACTCCGTGCGCCTCCGGTGAAAGAGCCACCATTCCAAGGCAAAGAGCAGCAGGGCCGCCGCGGCCAGATACTGCCAGAGCGGCCATCCGGCGAGCCGGGCGAGGGTGATCGCGGGCAAGGGGATGCTCGCCGACGTCGCCGGGCTTGCGACGCGCAGATCGGATTCCGCTTCGCTGAAGGTATTCACCGCGAGCCAGCGTTTGCTGTCATGCGTCTGCCATTCGTAGAAGCCGTTGGCCAGCGGCTGGAACAACGTGTGGGCCGCCGGGGATTTCGCTGCTGCCGGCGCGTCCTTTTTCCAGGGGGTCTGTGGCTCCATTTGTACGCTTTCGCCGGCGGCCAGCGGCAGCGCTTCGCCGGCTCGACGACTGAGGACCGGGGCCGCTTCCTCGCCGACCAGCCAATGGATCGTATTGGAAATGAGCAGCGGAAAGGCAACGCGCAGCGGCAGGTCGGAATCGCCGATGTCGAGCGCAAGTGCCGCGACGCGGGGCGCACCGCCTTGCCGCTCCCCCGTGATCATCAGCGCGTGGTCGAACGAGCGAATTGGCGCCTGCCAGTCCCAGCCTTCCGTTTTCGGCACGGCGAGCGGGGCGGCGTGGAGGAGTGTGATGTTTTGCAAGTTGACGAGCCGCAGCGCCGGATGGCGGCTGTCGAGATCGGAGACGAGCGGTTGATCAAGCACGGCTTCTGAGGTGTTGAAGGGCGTTTGCTTGATGAAGAAGGAATTCCCCGTGGCTTTCTCGATATCGAAATTCGCCGGGACGAAGTTGTCGAAAATAACGGCGTCGAACTTGGCCGCGAGCGCGGGAGTAAAGCCATCGGGCGTGATTAATTCGAAGGCGACGCTTTGATCCGCGGCGAGGAGTTTCTCGAGGAACCAGTTGCCCTTCGTGATGAGCAGGATGCGCTTCGGTGGATCGACCGGCAGCACGGCATAGGCGACGTTGTCCGCGGCGAGGGCGTCATTTGTGTCGAGCCGCGCGGTGAGCCAGCCGCGCGCGTGGTTGCTGGGGCGGGGGACCGTGGGGAAGACTTGCACGGCATGCGCGCCGGGTTCGAGGGTGAGCGGCTTGACGTCGAGCAACTGGCCGTCATAAGCCAGCTCCACGTTGGTCTTCGTGGGCGATGGGCCGAAGTTGGCGACTTCGAGCAGCACCTCGGAAGTCTGTGGACTGTTCAATACCGGGCGCGTGGCGAAGCGCGTGATGGCGAGGTTGTCCCGTGCCGTTCCGACCGTGACAAAATCCAGCGGGACCTTTAGGTCCGCGGGCTTGGCCTCCGGCAACCGGTCGGTAAAGACGATGATTTTGCGATCGCCGCCGCGCGACGCCAACAACTCTTCGGCCAGCTCGACGGCCCGATTCAAATCGCCGCCGGCGTCGGTGGCGGACAGCTTCACCAGGTTTTCGCGCAAGGCCTTCTCATCATCGGTGAAGGGCGTGACGACCCGCGCGCTGGCGTCGACGGTGATCATGGCCATCTGCCGCAACGCGCTGGCCTGGCGAACGACATTCGTCGCCTCGGCCTTCGCTTTCGCAAACCGCGTCTGCCCATCCGGCTCAGTCGCCTGCATGCGCGCCCGCGTGTCCACGATGAGGACGGTGGAGGCGCCTTCGCTGATCTGGCGATCCAGAGTGGGATGCGCCAGCGCGCCCAGGATGAGCGCGAAGATGAGGAGGTGCAGCAATAGCGAGAAGAGCTGCCGGAGCCGTTGAAAGAAGGCGCGCCGCCGACTCTCCTGCAGGATGCGCTGCCAGAAGAGCAGCGTCGACACCGCCATCGGCCGCCGCTTCAGCTTCAGCAGATAGAGCAGGACGATGACCGGCGCGACGGCCGCAAAGCCCGCGGCCCAGACGTTGAGAAAGGTCACTGGATCATCCTCCCATCCCGCAACACGCGCAGCACCAGTTCCTCGAAGGGCACCGCCGTCGTCGCCTGGGCGTAGCCGATGCCGTGCTCCGTGCAAAAGGTGCTCGTCTTCTCCAAGAAGGCGTCGACCTCCGCGTGGTAACGTCGCAGCAGCGCCTCGCTGGCCGTCACCTCATAGGCCTCGCCGCTCTCGCTCTCGATCAAGCGCAGGTCGCCGGTCGCGGTCGGGCGCAATTCCGCGGGATCGAGAATGTGAATGACGTGCACTTCAAACTGTTGATAGCGCAGCAGCGCGAGCCCTTCCTCAAAACCGCCCGGGTCGAAAAGATCACTCAGCAAAAAGACGAGTCCGCGCCGTTTCATGCGCTGGGCGAAGGTGCGCAAGGACGGCAGCAGGCGCGTTTCCCCCTCCAGCGCCGGGGCGTCCCGGAGAAAATCGAGCACCTTGTGGAACTGGCTCTTGCCCCGGCAAAGGCCCATGTCTTCCTCCAGCCGCGAGCCGAAGTAGTGCACATTCACGCGGTCCAGATTGGCCAGGCCGATGTAGGCCAGCGACGCCGCGATCCGGCGCCCCTGGTCGAACTTGCTCAACCGGTCGCTGCCGTCGGGTTTCCAGCGCATCGAAGCACTCGCATCGAGCAGAAATGAGATATCGAGATCCTGTTCCTGCTCAAAAAGCTTCACGAACAGGCGGTCCAGCCGGCCGTAGATGTTCCAATCAATGGAGCGCAAATCGTCGCCCAAGGTGTAATTGCGGTAGTCGGCAAACTCCAGGCTGGAGCCCACCTGCCGGGACCGCCGCTCGGCACGGTGCGCCCCACGAAACAGCTTTTTCGAGAGCAAATAGAGCTGCTCGAGCTTCGTCAGGAACGAGGAATCGAAGAGCAGCGGGACGGTGGGAGTTTCCAAGCGCGGGTAAATTGAGGGGGATTTCTCGCTACGGCAATCGCGTTCGCCGGGAGAATGCTAGATCGATTCGCGCGGCAGGCTCGGAGCAGCGCGCTGGACAACGTGGTGAATACCAGTTGTGTGACAATGCTTTTCCGTATAAAGACGAACAAATGAGAATATCCAGAATACTGCCGATTCTTCTGGCTGTATGCCTTGGAATTTCATCGCTCCAGGCGCAAAATACGGATGTTGCCCTCGCGCGCTTTAGGAACGACATGGCGGCGCTCAACACCGATTCCAAGAAGAAGGAAGTGGAACTGAAAGCGAATCCGCTGGCTGGCTTGCTGGTGTTCCGATCCATGGTCACCGGGGTGAAGACGGTGCAAACCGACGGGCTGCCGGACGACTTGAAAGCGGCCTTCTCGGAGGCGATCACCACCCTGAACAGGACGACTGAGGTCTTTGACGGCTGGCCCGACAAACCGGATGAGGTGCTCGCGTACCTCAAGGAGCGAATGAAAGAAGACCCGAGATACATGGAAAACTTTTCCGCGAAGATGAATGCCATGGGCAAGGAGATGGACGCCATGAGTAAAAAGATGGACGAAATGGGCAAAAAGTACGGCTTCGACAATCTCCAGACAGCGGATTCACCGTCCAAGTAGCGAGCGACCTATAAATCAAACCATGAACCGAACCTCACCCCACTCCAGCCGAGGTTTCGGAGAACCCATGGAGGTCGATTTTAGTGTATTTTTATCTGCGAAAGCGCGGCACTGCGGCATGAACCCTGCTTTCTGGAGATTATAGCACCTACAAAGAAATTATATGTCACTACCCGCCTTAGCTCCCGATTCCGAAGAGAATGTCGTGCCATCCGGCATCCGGCTCGTTGATCCGAATGCGGATATCGCCAAAAAAGTTCTCCTGCTCGAGGATGATCCCGCCTTCAAGGAAATCATGACCGACTTTCTCAAGGAGAGCGGCTTTGAAGTGGTCGGCGTGACCAACGGTGTCGAAGGTGTGCACCAAGTCCTGGCCAGCGATTTCGAGGTTCTTCTCTGTGACATGATGATGCCCACGCTGCCCGGCGACATGTTTTTCCGCGCTGTCGAGCGCATGCGTCCGCATCTCTGCGACCGCTTCATTTTCATGACCGGCCATCGCGGCAATACCAAGGTCAACGACTTCATCGTCAGTGTGAATGGCACGATCCTCACCAAGCCCTTCCATGTGGACGATCTGCTGGAGATGATCGCCTTCATCAACGTCCGCACGATGTTGCTGGCGGCCTGATTTTCCAACCTCGCTCCCCCTATGCGCGTTCTCATCGCTGATGATGACAAGGAACTGGCCCAGGCGCTGGCCGATTGCGTGACCGCTTGCGGCCACGACGTGGTGGGGACGGTCACGGGTGGCGGACTTGCTGTGATTCAGGCTTTTGCGCGTTGCGAAGCGGATGCCGTGCTGCTCGATATCATGATGCCGCGCTACAATGGGTTGACCGTTTGCCACGCCCTGCTCAGCCGCAAACCCGACGCGAAGATCATCTTCGTCTCCGGCAGCGCGGATAAGACGGACCCTTTCGTCACGAACTGCGGCGCCGCCGCCTATCTGGAAAAGCCGGTCAGCCTCGCGGAACTCCGCGAGACGCTCGACGCGCTCCAGCACGTCGAGGCCGCGTAGTCTTTTAGAGCCCTGAATGGGGCGCCTTTACCCTCCGCGGACCTTCTCCTTCTTCTTGTCCGCGTCCTCGTTGATCCGGCGGATCTCCCGCGCGAGCTGCTGCTCCAGTTGGGCGGCGTCCTCATATTTCCCCTCCTGCGCGGCCTCGGCGATCTTGTCGCGCAGAAAGAGCTCCTGCTCAGCCACCTTCGCCTTGGCGTTGGTTTCGATCTCGGCGATCTCGGTTTTTTGCGCGGCGGTGAGTTTCACGGCCGGCGCTTGCTTCTGCAGCCGGTCCATGGCGAGTTCGTAGGCGGATTTCATAAGGAGTGCGAAAGTTGGGGTGCGAATTTAGCCAATTCAGAGTTGAGAGTTCAGCGTGGCGCAATAACTTGCCGACCCGCTTCGCTCCACTCTCCGGCCTTTTTACCGCACACTCAACCCTCAACTCATGATCAAACTGCTGAGCACCGATTTCGATGGCACCATCGTCGATCATGAAGCGACGCCCCGGGTGCACCCCGATTTCTTCACCCTGCTCGCGCAACTGCGCGAGCACGGCGTGCTCTGGGCGGTGAACACCGGCCGGGTGCTCTGGCACATCGAGGAAGGGCTGCGCGAATTGGAATTCCCCGCCGTGCCGGATTTCGTGCTCACCTCCGAGCGCGAGGTCTTCCATCGCGGAGCGGATGGCCGCTGGCAGGACTACGGCGACTGGAATGCGCGCTGCGCCGAAGAACACGCCCGGCTTTTCTCAAAAGCGAGTGTCCTGCTCGCCGATATCGAGGAATATCTCGCCAAACACACCAAGGCCCACCCGATCTACGAGGGCCAGCGGCTCATCGGCCTCGCCGCCGAGTCCCTCGACGAGATGGACGAGATCGTCGAGTTCCTCGCCCGGGAGAGCAAGCGCGTGCCCGGCTTCCAGTTCATGCGCAACACCATCTACGTGCGCTTCTGCCACGAGGCCTACAGCAAGGGCACCGCGCTCGGCGAACTCGGCCGCCTCACCGGCATCTCGCGCGACGAAATCTTCGCCGCCGGCGATCACTACAACGATCTCCCGATGCTCGATGGCCGTCACGCCGCCTGGGTGGCCTGCCCCGGCAACGCCGTCGAAGCCGTGAAACGCACCGTCAGCGAAGCCGGCGGCTACGTGGCCGATGGCGTGTGCAGCGCCGGCATCGTCGAAGCCCTGCGCCACTTCCGCGCCGGGGAGTGACTCGCCGCTACTGCGGTGAGTGCCTCTGCGCTTCGATCTCGCTCATCTTTTTCTTCAAGGCGGAAGTTCTCCACTTCCCCCACGGCGGTCCCAGGTCGACTATCGGATCCGGATCGTGGTAACCGGGAGCCATCGCTAAAAGCGGCCCTTCTCGCCGTTCCCGTTCCTCTTCTTGCTTTTCCCGCGCGGCAAATTCCTGGGCCGCTCCCGTGAGCCTCGCCTGCCGCGCGGGCTGCGTCTCGCAGCCGCTCACGCAAACCGCCAGCGCCAGCGGCAGTAATCGGCGAAATACCTCTGCTTGGAAAAAAGAATTGCGCCACAGCGACCAAAGGGGAGTTTTCATAATTGCGATTTACTGTGCCTCCTGTTTCTTCGCCGCTTCAATCTCGCGCATCTTTTTCTTCAAGGCAGAAGTTCTCCACTTTCCCCACGGCGGCCCCAAATCGACGATCGGATCCGGATCGGGAGCGTAGCCCGGATAGTCCATGGCATCCTTTGGATCTTTCATATCTTCTTCCTCTTTCTTCTTCTCCCGCGCCGCATATTCCTTGGCTGCCAGAGTGAGCCGCTCTTGCCGCGCAGATTTTGGCTCGCTGGCGCAGCCGCTCACGCACACTGCCAGCGCCAACGGCAGCAATCGGCGAAATGACCATGCTTGGAAAAAGGAAGTGCGGTTCATGGATGGAAAATATGAAATTGCCGTTGAGGTCACGCTTGAGCGGAACGAATAGCTTCGCCGGTCAGCTTGTTGGGGGCAGGGCGTCTTTCTCCTTGCCTGCCTTGTCTTCTGCTTTCTCCCGGGCCGCTTCGTTGGCCGCCGCCATCTCGTTACGAGCAGAGTGCGATCCCAGGATATAACCTACGATGGTGCCCAGCAGCCCCACCACCGGGGTGATCTGCTGGTTGGTAAACCCGGCGACTACCAGGAAGACCGAGGCCACGATCACCAGCGGCACGGTAAAGAGCCGCAGCACCGCCCCGGAATCCTTATTCTGCATCACCAGATAGGTCATCATGCCCAGCACGGCAGCCCCAAAAGCCAGGATGGATACGGAGAGAAACTTGACCAGTTTCGCGTTCCAAGGCTGGTTTGACTCCTCCTCGTCGCCCTCGCTCGCATCCGTATCGGTCCCGGCTTTTTTTTCCTTCACCCCCATGGCTTTTTTTGCCGCCGCCATGAATCGGTCTTCGGCGGATAGTCCGGCAGTCGATGACGGGGATTTTTCCTTGGCTGTTTTCTCATGTGCCGCCGTCGCCGGCTTGCCGGGAGTCGCCGCCTGCGCCGGAGGATGCTCAGTCGTCGAGTTGGGCGTGGATTCCACACCGGCGGCGGCAGGCTCCTGTGCATGACCGGGAGACGCGGCCAGGAGTGAGAGGGTGGCTAACAGGATCGTCCAGCGCCGAAGCGACCGAAGGTGGGTTTTCATAAATGCGATTTACTGCTGCGACGGTGATTGCTGATCTTCTCCCTCTTGGGATTGCTGCCGCTTCCGCGCTTCGAGCTCTTTGACCTTTTTCTTCAATTCAGAAACTTTCCATTTCCCCCACGGTGGCCCCATGTCGATCTCCGGACTGAGGGACCCCGGAGCCAAAGCCACCGGCGCTAGCTCACTGCCGTCCTTCCACGCCTGATATTTTTTGGCGGCCCCGGTGAGTCTTTCCTCCCGCGCGAGTCGTTGCTCCGGTGTGAGTTTTTTCTCCGTGGCGCAGCTGCTGACGAGGATGGCGAGTGCCAACGGCAGCCACGGGTGGAGGGCGATTGGTTTGAGGAACGACTGGAGATTCATGAACGGGAAGATGGGATCGCAACCGCAATCACCCCGAACCGAACGAATAATCCGCCTGGCCGCTACGGTGATGCCGTCAACGTCTCTTCCTGCGCGAGGCGCCGCTCCGAAGCAATCAAATAATTAAGTGGAAATGCGTAAAACTCCACTTCCCACGCCTGCTCAGGATGTGGGTTGTGTCGTCCAGCCGAAGCGCCCACGACCCTGCCAGGCGGCCTGATGCCGCACCGGTATCCACACACCGCCCTGTCGCCGCAGGGTAAGGCGGTCGCAGGAGCGTGAAATGCTGTCGTCCCGGGTGTCGTTGTCGATGATCGTGACCACCGCTTCCTCCGGCGAGCGGTAGAGCGTGGCGATGTCGAGTCGGGAAAGGTTCGGACGGTCAAGCTGTGGCCACCAGTTAAGATACTCGAGCGTGGTCTCGGAGGGCGACGCCAGCCACGCCGCGCCGCTCCCGGCCCCGGAACGCAGATGCTGCAAAGACTCCGGAGCCAACGGCGCGTCCACAAAGCGATAGGGCCCCGTGAAGAAGTAAACGTAAACGCCGCTCACGATGAGCGCGAGCGCTACGAGCGGCAGATAGATGTCCCGCGCTTTCACCTTCTAGGCCGCCGGAGGAACATAGTATTGCTGGGCAAACGAGACCGCCTGCTGAAATTCCTCCGGCGATAACTTCCGCCGCGGAAGAATCACCGCCTGCAAGGAGGAAACATAAAGCAACAGCGCGTCCGCGGTTTCCACCACCTTGGTGATGGCTGCGGCCTTGTAAGTCGTCTCTCCCTTGGTGGTCGCGATATGCACCGTGTCGGGCAGCAGCTCGATTTCCCGGCGGCCAAACATGCCGCTCGAGTCGCCTTCGCGAAGGAATTGATTGGTGCGTCGAATCACCCGCCGGTCCACCCACAGCGGATACAGAAAAAACCACGCCACCGAGACCGCCGTAAAGAGGCCGATGTGCACCGGATCAAAGCCGCGATTGAGATAATGCGTACCGATCAAGAACAGCGCCGCCACCGGGAACATGATCCGCGCGTAGTTGCGCATCCGCCGATACGTCGGCGAAACGCTGTAGTGGTAGCGGTGAAAACTGATCCAGTCGTCGTGATCGAATTCGTAGGAAAGTTTCATCTAGGGTGGGCGCGGAGCTTGGTCACGCATTCGTCGCATGGGATCAAGCCGCTTCATGCCAGTGGAGTTCGGCGGGTAGCGTGAACGCCGCATACTCGATGTGCAAGACGCGACGATGCCGCGCGCTCGTGGAACGACTGGACGCGTGCAACAGCAGGGGGCGCATGAGCAGAGCGTCGCCCGCGGACACGGCGCAGACCCTGTCTGATTGCTGACCGCGCAGCTCCTGAATGCGCTCGGCGGAAAGGCGGCCGAGACGGTGGGAGCCGGGCAGCACGCGCAATGCGCCGTTAGACTCGTCGGCGTCGTCGAGGTGGAGTCGCACGGCCAGCATCCGCTCCAGCAGCCCGACCGGCGGCTGCACGTGTGGAATGCCCTCCTTCGTACTCCACGGACCAAAGCCCGGCACCTCGGCGCGGGCCCGAAGTGCCAGCGTCAAATCCTGGTGCCACGGCACCAGCCAATTCGTGTCCGGAGACTTGTCGAAGTAAATGGCGCGGACGGGAAACGGTTCGGATGGCAGATGCGGACGAACGAGGTCCAGCATCCGCGGCGAACGGGCCAGCCCGGCAATCGCCCCCAAAACAGGTCCAAGCGTAGCAAGTAACCCCCGCTGCTGTTCCGCCTCGATCACCCGAGGGATGACCGCAAATCCGTCGCGCTCGACTTCGTGGTTCATCGTGGGAGGCGCGGAGCCGTTCGCCGCAGCGCACAGCTAATCGTTTCCGGTTGCTTTGGAAAGATGCCCCACGATGGGAGTGTCTTGGGTGACGATGTGGTCGGAGATGTGAAACACTTCCTTGAGGCGCGGGTGGGCCAGTGCCTCGTCGCGATTAAGGGTCCGCCCGAAGAGTGGGACCTCGCCCCACGGCGATTCAGCGGCGTCGCGGACGGTAACATTGAAGTTGTCGGCATCCGTGCCAATGCGCAGATGAAAAGCACGACGCCCCGACGGTGGAGCGTCGTCCGCCCACTCGCCAATGCTGACCAGCACGGAGATATGGCTATGGGGAGGGTGATCGGTGAAGAGCGCATAATAAACGGCGTAGGCGTCGTCGTCGCGATAGACGAAGCGCGTGAGCCGGGTAGTAAGACCACCGCAACACTCGCAGGGTTTGGCATCGGTAGTGGGTGGTTCGAATTCAATGGAGATCATCTGGACTGATTCAGACAGGGCTCTGAGTCGCGGTCATTTCCCGACGCGAATGTTGCGCAGGACGAGTTGGACGATGGGGTGCGGCCACGACTCGAAACCGGATAGCCCGGGTCCGATGGGGAGGATGCTGGTCTTGGCGATTCCTTTCCGGTCGGGCACCGTCATCAGCGCGTCCACGTTGAGCGTCTGTTGGGTGTTGTTATGGATGTGCAGCAGCATCATGGCCGTGCCATCGGGCTGCAGCTCCTGGGTGAACTTCAGCGTCACATCCGCCTTCTTCACGTCCGGCTGGTATTGGATCGTCCGGATGGAGTTGTCCTGGATCTCGAGGGCGAGTCCGAACTCGTCGCCCTTGAAGAGATAGACGTCGCCATTGTGGACGAAAGGGATCCGGCCGAACCTCTCTTCGTAGAAGTGCTCTTTGTCCACGTGAAGCTTGAGCGTGAACGGCTCGTGGAAGATCGTTTCGTCGGCGGGCTTCTGGGCGGCATCCTCCGCCGCGAAGGTGGCACCGGCGGAAGCCAGGAGCAGAAGGAGTGGGAGGATCGTCTTCATGGCTGTGGAGTCAGTCGGTGGATCGCCGCAAAGCGCGGATCACAGTCCGGCTCATCCGGAAACCGGCCCTGTCGATCTGGCCAGATGCCTTGCAGCACCGGGAAGTGAAAATCAGGAACCGGGATCGAAGGCACAAAAAGGGAGAAGTAGAAGGAGCAGTTGCGGCCGAGGTAGTCGAGGTAACGCTCCTGCGGTGCCGGAATAAATCGCACCGGCCTGCCGTCCTCAAACAAGTCCGTCCGCACGGATCCGGCCTCCATCATAAGACCGCGGTCCGCTTCATCCCGGAGACGGGCAATGATCCCCGCCGCGGTGTCGGGATGCAGTCCCATGAGCAGCACCTCGGGATGCAAGAAATTGAGATACAGTCCGACGGAGTAGGTAAACTCCGGCGCCGTGGGTGATCCGTTAAAGGAAAGGATCGCGCAACCGTCCGCGAGAATCTCCCGATAGATCCGCTCATCCAGCGGATCCTGCGGCGTCAGCCACCGAAACCCGGCGATGCGTGGAGACATCAGGGAGGCAACGTAACGTGGAGATGCTGTCATGAAAAAGGGAAGGCGCGGTAGGCGGGCCTAGAGCCCCGGAACTGCCCGTTTCAACGCTCAGGCGATTTTGTCTTTGTCTTCGGGAACGTCATACGCATCGGTGTGGGTGAGATGCCCGTCTTGATCGCTCACGCGCGAGAGTTCGCTGCCTCGACGATAGATGATTTGGAGTCCGTGCTCGCGTTCCCAATCGCACTCCGCGGTGATCTGAATGTAGATGAGATGATCCCGACGGTGACGACGGGAAACGAATATCTCGGAAGGGTGCACATGGGCCCACACACCGTCGGGACTGGTGATGCGACAACCGACTTCGTCTTCATCCAGCACGTCCGCCATGCGCCGATAATTCTGAAAGACAAACGGGGCGGCGACCTTTTTGGCGTCGGAGCCCAAGGCGAAAAATGCGGCGAGTGCGCGCTCCACATCCTCTCGGTCCGCTTCGGTGAGACCATCCACGGTGAAAGTCATCCGCTGCCCATCGAAGTAGGGAACGCTGACCGGTTCGGAAACGAGCCATTCGGGAATTCGCGCGTCGGGATGCAATGTGCCGAGAAGAGATATGTTCACGATTGCTGGATTTTCAGAAAAGGAGCCCGAAGAAGCAATTCAACGGACACGGAAACGCGGCCGGTTGGGTGCACTGCAGCTAGCGTGACAACCATGAGCTACTCGTTGTAGATCACGGTTAGGAGTTGCGTATGATTTGTTTGAGTACGGCAATTGGGATTGGCGGATATTGGCGGTGAAGCATCGAATGACAATTGGGACAGACGGGGCGCAAGTCTGAAACTGGGTCCGTGCGTCGTGGACCAGTAGTTTCTGCAAATGGCGTGAGGTGGTGAACATGGATATAGCCTTGCCCTAAAGCACCGTAGATGTCGGCGAAATTGAAGTCACAGACGTAGCAGACGGCACCGTAGTGCTGGATGCACTTGCGTCGAGCTTCGGGGTTGCGTTCGTATGCATTGACCGTGATTCGGGTCTTGTCTCCCTCGGGATAGTTAACTCCGTCAGCGAACTCGAGTTCGTCCGGCGAAAGCCGAGTTGACGTTGTTGGAGGGGTACTCGGGCGCGTAAAATAACCGAACAGCGCCAGGCGCTCTCGCGCAGTCGCAAGCTCGGCTGGCGTGAACAGCCCGCTCCAAGCAGCCTGGATAGCAACGGCTTCGACCGATAAATCGAGGCGATCGTGGTCGAGTAGGCGCTGGAATCCAGCAGTGGCTTTGGATGGTCGCAGCCAGTGCTTCGCTGCCACCAAGCCGCCGTCGCGCACAACCTTCTGACGGAATCGGCTAGCGACGTAGCGGATCTGAGTCTTGGCATCCTCATAAATCTGGAGGGCGCGGTCGGTAAATGGGTCTTTCATTTGAAAGTTCTTGGCCGATTTACACGAGACGAGTAGTAGCGCCTAATATCTTATTGAGCCGAGGTGGAAGGGATCAGAAGTCAGCGTACCGGAGGAGACTCGGCGGAACGGAACCAGAGAAACTCCCCGGCGCGATCGGTTCAAGGAAATAGAAACACGCTAAGCTGGGATTCGAGGGCGAAATTTTTCACTTTGTACTTGACTTTTATGCGGCGATGGATTAGGATGCATCGCGACATGGGAGGAGAAGCAGTGGCTCGGGAAAGGAAAGGCTTCGGACGAGGGAAGGGAGGAGAGGAACTGGCAGTAATTCTATTCGAGATGACGACGATGATTTCAATTCATGGAACCGGCACCGATGGCGCAGAGCGGTGTAGGGCGGGTGTCCTCACCCGCCGGGATGGCGCTGCGTACCGAAAGCTCACCCGGCGCGCGATGACGCGGGTCGAAGGCAACGGAGCGCGGGCTTTCCAGCCCGCGAGTGGACTCCGCCATGCGGGATATACCTCCCTCAGAGTAAATCGCACCGAATCGCACCCTTGGGCGGCGCTGGCGGTCGCCTCCAGTCGTGCTCAATCGTGCCTAATCGTAGGGCAAATTTTCTGGCTTTCGTGGGGCGCGGCGATGTTCCGGCCAGTTCCGACCCAAGAAGGCGGAGAGTGCCAAGAGCCAAGTAGCGAGAGCCAAGTGGCGTCATACTATAAACGCGCGCGCAGCATACCACTTGCAGAGGAATCGCACCGAATCGCACCCATCCGACAAGCGGTGCGGGGGAAGCATCTGGAGTGTTCCACAGCCCGGCGGCGAAATGGCCAGGCATTGTGCCCGTCGATCTCACCGCTCTCCCACCCGATTCTCCGAAAATCCCACCATCTCACTACTCTGGAAATTCCATCCGATCCCACTCGATCCCACCGAAAAATTTCCCGGGCGCATCCCACCATCGTCTCGCGAAAAGGGGACCAAGATGTTCCACGCGCCTTCTCTACATCCACCAAGTCATCGCCCATGACGAATCAAGCCAAATCAAGGCATCACTTGTGTCCGCACAACCTTTAGGATTAAGAGCATTCCATCCCCATGAAGCAGCGACTCCTCCAGCAGGTCGGCCGCAGTGCGCGCTTGCGCGTGCTGAACGAACTCAAGCGCACCCAAGGCCTGTGCGTGACCGATCTCGCGGCGCGGGTCGGGATGAGTTACATGGGAGCGAAGGGCGTGTGCCTCGATCTCGAGAAGCGCGGGCTGCTCGATACCTGGCGGCAGCCGCAGAAGATCGGCCGGCCGCACTTGCTCTACCGGCTCACCGAGCGGGCCCAGGATCTTTTCCCGACGGAGAGCAATACGCTGACGCTCGATATTTTGGAAGCCGCGCGCAAACTCTTCGGCCCCACGGCGCCGGACAAGCTGTTGCTCGTGGTCTTTCAGAAGAAGACGGAGCAATATCTCGCGAAGATCAAAGGCGAGACGCCGGCGGAGCGGGCGAAATGGCTGGCCCGCCTGCGGGATCACGATGGCCACATGGCCGAGTGCGAAGCCGATGAAACGGGTGCCGTGCGCATTGTGGAACACCATTCGCCGATCCTGGATATCTTACGTGAATTTCCGCTGGTGGCGAAGCTGGAAGCGGATATGTTCCAACGCCTTGTCGGCACGCCTGTGGAGCGCAAAGAAACCAGCGCTTCGGGCCTCTACTGTGCAACTTTCCGCCTGCTTTAAATCCCCCCAATTTCCTTTCCCGCTTGGGCACCTTCCTTGCTTCCCTGAGCAGGCATGCATCCGCGTTGGCGCTCAGACCTCCACGGAGCTCCGATTGTCCCCGAATCGACGAGTGACAGGAGCCCCGGCGGGGCGGAGCGGCAGAGTTTCATTAACGAACCGTTACCGGATCTGGAACAACAGTTGGCGGCCGAATTGGACGGCGCTTCATGGGCGGTGGTGGCTTTCGCGCCGGAAGATGCCGCCTGGTGCGACTGGATCTATCGCAATCTCAATGGCTACCGGCTGCCGGCTTCACTGGTCGACCGGGTCACCGCGCAGGGCTTTCCGCGACCGGATTGCCTGTCCATCTTTCCCGACCGTCGTGATCCGGCCTACGCCGATGGCCTCCCGCGCGCCTTGGAAGCCAGCAGTTGCCTCATCGTCGTCTGCTCGCCTCACTCGACAGGCTCCGAGACAGTGGACGATCAGATACGCGCTTTCAAGAAAGCGGGCGGCGAAGAGCGGATCCTCGCGTTGGTCGCGGATGGTCCGCCGGACGCCCGGCTCGGTGAATATCGCCGCGCCGCGCAATGCGAGTGGCTGCCGGCGTGGTTGCGCTGGCGCCTCGAGGAAAATGGCTTTCGTGCCGCGGACCGTGCGGAGCCGCGCGTCGTCGATGCCCGCCGTGGCTACCGCAGCCTCAAGCAAGTCCGCGACAGCCTGCTCAGCGCGCTCGTCGATGTGGACGTCGCGGAACTGGAGCGGCTCGGGGGATGCGCGCAGGGGGTGGAAATCGTCCTGTTGTCCGCGCTGGCGCGAGTGGAAAGGAGTCCGGTCATGACGACCGCCGTCGCCATGCCGCCCCCACGGGTCGCTACGCCGCCCCCGTCGGCCAGGCCGCCGAGCTCGAAATACACGATCTTCACCGCCGTGATGCTGATCATGGTGGCCGTCATTTTTGGCACGCGGAGTTTTTTGGAGATCACGGCGGATGAGCCGGTGTCCACTTTGAATGTGAGCCCGGTGACCGGGGTCATGGCGGGTCGCTCGGCCAAAGCCACGGCCGCAGAAGAGGCGCCGTCCACTGCGGAGACTGCGGCGGTGACCCCCGAGGTGACCCCGGCCGTCGCCCAGAATACGCCGCCCCCTCTCGAGTCAGTACCGGAGGCCAAGCCTGTGCCGCCGGTGCCAGTGGCGCTGCCGAACGTGCCGCAAGTGACCCCGCCTTCCGCCTGGGCCACGTCGAAGATTCTGCCGACGGATTCGCAGCCTCCGCCGAGAAGTGGGCCGGGATCGGGGGCGGTTTCCGTGATCACGCCTCCCTCCAGCGCTCCCTTGATCGCCGCGGCGAACGCCGCGACCAGTGCCGAATCCGACTCCGTATTGCTCGATGAAGTCCGCACGCTCGAGCGGCGCGGCGACGAGACCATGGCGCAGAAGCGCACCGAAGACGCGCTCGATCTTTACCACACCGCCCTGGATAGCGCCGAGGAATACGCGACGCGGAAAGGGGCCAACCCGAACGCCCGCGATCAGCTCGTGGCGCTCCGCCGCAAGCTGGGCCTGCTGCAGATGCAGAACTCGTCCACGGCGGAAGCCCGCGCGACATATACCCAAGCCCGGCGGACCCTCCTCCAACTCAAGTCGCAGAACCAATGGAATCGCGAACGCGGCAAGGCGCTGGACGAAATCGAATCGCGCCTGCTTTCGCTGCCCCGGGACTGAGTGCTGGTGAGCGAGGGTGATAGCCACGAAAAGGTCCAGCAGACACAAAAGGGGATGAACCATCCCGCTCGTTTCCCTTTGCGGCTTTTGCGCCTTTTTGTGGCCGCCTGATAAAAGAGCTTGCCGATTTGGGTTCGCTCGCTA
>NZ_JBDUCX010000275.1:0-8380 GCF_040003245.1 Chthoniobacter sp. | reverse complement strand
GGATCTTCTCGCACGGCACCATCACGCCCATGTCGATGACCTCGTAATTGTTACAGCCGAGCACCACGCCGACGATGTTCTTGCCGATATCATGGACGTCGCCCTTCACCGTGGCCATGAGCACACGGCCCTGGGTACGGACTTCACCGCCCGCAGCGAGCGTCGCCTTCTTCTCCTCTTCCATGTAGGGCAGCAGATAGGCGACCGCCTTCTTCATCACGCGGGCGGATTTCACGACCTGCGGCAGGAACATTTTGCCTGCGCCAAAGAGATCGCCGACCACGTTCATACCGTCCATCAACGGCCCTTCGATGACTTGCAACGGCCGGGCGTATTTTTGCCGCGCCTCCTCGGTGTCCTCGACGACGAAGGCGTCGATCCCTTTCACCAGTGCGTGCGAGAGGCGTTCCTCCACGGGAAGCATGCGCCACTCCTCAGTTGTTTTTTCGACCGTGCCGGCGGCCTTCTGCTTCACCGATTCACCGAAGGCGACCAGCTTCTCCGTGGCCTCCGGGTTGCGATTCAGCAGCACGTCCTCGACGAGTTCGAGCAGCGCCTTCGGAATCTCCTCGTAGACTTCGAGCATGCCCGCGTTGACGATGCCCATGTCGAGCCCGGCCTGGATCGCGTGATACAGAAACGCCGAGTGCATGGCCTCGCGCACCACGTTGTTGCCGCGAAAACTGAACGAGATATTCGACACGCCACCACTGACTTTGGCCTGCGGCAGGTTCTGCTTAATCCAGCGCGTGGCCTCGATGAAATTGACCGCGTAATTGTTATGCTCCTCGATGCCCGTGGCCACGGTGAGAATATTCGGATCGAAGATGATGTCCTGCGGCGGAAAGCCGACGCGATCCACGAGCAACCGGTAGCTGCGCTCGCAGATCTGGCACTTCCGCTCCAGCGTGTCCGCCTGCCCCTGCTCGTCGAAGGCCATGACGACCACCGCCGCGCCGTAGCGCCGCACGAGTTGGGCCGACGCGAGGAACTTCTCCTCGCCCTCCTTGAGCGAGATGGAGTTGACGATGCCCTTGCCCTGGATGCACTTCAGGCCGGCCTCGATGACCGACCATTTCGACGAGTCGATCATGATCGGCACCCGCGCGATATCCGGCTCGCTCTGGATCAGGTTGAGGAATTTGGTCATGGCCGCGACGCCATCGAGCATCCCCTCGTCCATGTTCACGTCGATGATCTGCGCGCCGCTCTCGACCTGCTGCTTGGCCACGGTGAGCGCCTCGTCGTAGTTATTCGCGAGGATCAGCTTCGAAAACTTCGGCGAGCCGGTGACATTGGTGCGCTCGCCGATGTTGATGAAGTTCGTCTCCCGCGTCTGGTTGAATGCCTCCATGCCCGAGAGCCGTAGTTGCGGGGCAATCTCCGGCACCACACGCGGCGCGAAGGCGCGCACGGCTTCGGCGATCTTTGCAATATGCGGCGGCGTGGTGCCGCAGCAGCCGCCCACGATATTCAGCCAGCCCGATTCCGCCCATTCGGCGATCTGCGGCGCGAGCGATTCGGGTGTTTCGGGAAAGCCCGTCTCCGACAGCGGATCAGGCAGCCCCGCATTGGGGTAAATCGAAACGTGCACCGGGGCGATGCGCGACAACTCCTCCACATACGGCCGCATCTCCTTCGGCCCGAGCGCGCAATTCAAGCCCACACTCAGCGGCTCGGCGTGCGACACGGAATTCCAGAACGCCTCGCCGGTCTGCCCGGTCAGCGTGCGCCCGCTCAGGTCGGTGATCGTGCCGGAAATCATGATCGGCAGATCGCGCCCCAACTCGGCGAGCACGTCCTTGGTAGCAAAGATCGCGGCCTTGGAGTTGAGCGTGTCGAAGATCGTCTCAATGAGCAGCACATCCACGCCGCCCTCGATGAGCGCCCGCACCTGCTCGGCATAAGCCTGCCGGAGTTGATCGAAATTCACCGCGCGAAAGCTCGGGTCGTTCACGTCCGGCGAAATCGAAGCCGTCACCGACATCGGCCCGATCGCCCCGGCGACAAAGCGCCGCTCGCCGAGCTTCGCTTCGATGTCATCCGCCGCCTTCCGCGCCAGCCGCGCCGCGACGAGGTTCATCTCCCGCGCGAGCTCTTGCAGAAAGGGGTCGTCGATCACGCGCTGAAAGAACGCCTGGTCCTTCCGCACGCCCGATTCGTGCTCGAAGAAGAAATCGTGCTGCCCGATGGTCGTCGCGGAAAAGGTATTCGTCTCGATGATGTCCGCGCCGGCCGCGAGGTACTGCGCGTGAATCTCCCCGATCACCTCCGGCTTGGTCAGCAGGAGCAGCTCGTTGTTGCCCTTGAGGTCCTTGCCCTTCCAGTCGCGAAACCGCTCACCGCGATAATCCGCCTCCTGGAGCTTGTAACGCTGCACCATCGTCCCCATGGCGCCATCGATGATTGCGATGCGCTTTTGGAGCAGTGCGGCGAGGGGATGAAGAGGTTTTGCAGCAGACATGGGTCGAGCAATAGACGCCACCTCTCCAGAGTAATCAAGCAACAAATTTACGCATCATGATGCGACGATGGGTCACTTTAAAACACTCGGAAGACATCATTCATATTTCGCCTCCTCGGCTTCGAGTTCCGCCGGCAGGTTGCCCCACTGCTCGCGTCCCCGAATAAACATGACCCGCATCGTGAAACCGCCAAGATATTTGCCGGATGAAAGCTCGACCTGCCAGTCCACGAGATCGGTGACAGCCTGAGTGTGCAGACGCTCCACCCTGCCAGTGTGGGTCACCGGTGGCGTGAGGTAGCGAAGATCCATCTGGTCGCCGCGAAGCGACAAGACCTCAGCCCACAGAAACTCTGTGATCCCGGAGCTGGTGACGAAAGGCACTTTGACCCGAGCGCCATTGTTGGGCTGAGCCTGTGCCTCGCGAAAGCGCGGAACGGTTTCAGTCGCCGTTCGCCTGGCTTCGACCATCAACGGGTCATCGGGATCGATGGAGAGTGGCGGCATCTCAGGGCGGGCGATATGAAAGAAGCGCCACCACAGGAAAAGCGCGCCGACGGCCACGACCGGAATGATGCCTAGGAGGATACGCATGACCGTTTGTACAAAGAACTGGTCCAAAGCCAAAGTCTTCCTGCTTTCCTCTTCCCGCTCTCTCGCGCACATTCCGCACTCCATGTCCCGCCATATACACTCCTGGATACTGCTCTCTTTTTGTGCCCTCAGCGCACTCGCGAGCGCCGAAGAACCCTTTGTGTTTGAGAAGAACTCAGGACGTCTGCCCAAGACGGTGATCCCGCGGCGTTATGAAGTGCGGATCGATCCGAGTATCGAGAAGGCGGCGTTCAGCGGAGACGAGACGGTCTCGCTGGAAGTGCGGCAGGCGGTGCGGGAGATCGTGCTGCACGCAAGCGGGCTGGAGATCACCAACGCCCGGCTGCTGGCCGCGAAGGAAATCGCGCTCACGCCGAAGCTCAATGCGGAAGAGCAGACGCTGACCTTTGCGTTGCCGGAAGAATTGCCGCCGGGGAAGTATCAGCTCGCCTTGCATTTCGCGGGCAAGCTCACGGAACAGCCGCGCGGCATTTACATCTCCCCTTACCAAGCGAACGGTGTGACCGGAAAGGCGATCGCGACGCAGATGGAAGCGGTCGACTGCCGGCGCATGTTCCCCTGCTGGGATGAGCCGGCCTTCCGCGCGGAATTCGTCCTCACCGCGGTCGCCCCGGAAAAGCAGCGCGCCATTTCGAACATGCCGGTCGTTTCCGAGAAACCGCTGGGCGATGGGCGCCGCGAAGTCGGCTTCGCCCCCACGCCGAAAATGGCGAGCTATCTCGTGGCGCTGGCCATCGGCGATTTCGAGGAAGTGCGTGACGAAGTCGAAGGCATCCAACTCGCCGTGCTCACCACGCCGGGCAAACGCGAGCAGGCGCGCTATGCGCTGGAGTCGACGAAGAAGATCCTGACCTTTTATCACGAGTATTTCGGCCTCAAGTATCCCCTGCCCAAGCTCGATCAGCTCGCCATTCCCAGCACCGGCGCGGGGGCGATGGAGAACTGGGGCTGCATCATCTACAACGACAACAGCCTGCTCTACGATCCGGCGACCAGCGCGCAGACCATGCGCGAACGGTCCTTTGCGGTCATCGCCCACGAGATCGCCCACCAGTGGTTTGGCAATCTCGTGACCATGGCGTGGTGGGACAACCTTTGGCTCAACGAAGGCTTCGCGAGCTGGATGGGCACGAAGGCGACCGATCATTTCAATCCCGATTGGAAAGTGTGGCTGCGGGCCGCGGGCAGCAAGGAATTCGCCATGCGCCTCGATGCCCGCGCGACCACGCATCCCATCCAGCGGCCGGTGGCACAGGATTCGCACGCCGCCGATGGCTTCGACGAGATCACCTACAGCAAGGGCCAGGCCGTGTTGCGCATGATCGAGAGCTGGCTGGGCGAGGACACTTTCCGCAGCGGCATTCGCGCCTACATGCAGCAGCACGCCTATAGCAACACCACCACCGCCGATCTCTGGAACTCGCTCGCCACCGCCTCCGGCAAGCCGGTGCGCGAATTCGCCGCCGGGTGGACGGAACAGCCGGGCTTCCCCGTCGTGACGCTCAGTGCGCTCCCCGCCGGCAGCCAGGCCAGCGTGCAGCTCGAGCAGGCGCGCTTCACCATTCACCAAAAGGATCCGGCGCCGCTGCGCTGGCAAATCCCGGTCATCTACGGCCCCGCGGGCGCGCCCAATCACGCCTTGCTCACACTGCTCAAGGACGCCACGCAACCTGGCGCCCTGCTCGAGCCCGACGCGGCGATCAAGGCCAACATCGGCGACGTGGGCTACTATCGCGTGGCCTACGACGCGACGCTGGCCAGGCGCCTGCTCAAGGCTGCGCCGCTCCTCGCCGAGGCCGACCGCCTCAACGCGCTCAATGATTCCTGGGCCATGGTGCAGGCCGGCCGTACGCCGGCCGCCGATTGCCTCGACCTCCTCAGCGCGCTGAGCGACGACCGCTCACCCACCATCGTCCAACGCCTCGTCGATGTGCTCTGGACCATTGACGGCCTGGAACGCGGCACGAAAAACCGCGACGGCTTCCACACGTGGGCGCGCGAATTCCTGCTTCCGCAATTCGCGCGCCTGGGCTGGGAACCTAAGGCCAGCGAATCCCCGCTCGACGCCACGCTCCGCGGCTCGCTCATTTCCATCCTCGGGGCGTTCGGCAGCGAGGACATCACGAGTTCCGCACGCGCCCGCTTTGCCGCTTACCTGCACGATCCGGCGTCTTTGCCCGGCGACCTGCGCGGGGCGGTCTTCTCCGTGGTCGGCCACGATGCGGATGCGCTCACCTGGGAGCAATTGCACAAGGCCGCGAAGAAGGAAGATAGCTTCGAGCAAAAGCGCTCGCTCTACAACGCCCTCGTCTCTGCGCGCAATCCCGCGCTCGCGTCGCAAACGCTCGCGCTCGCGCTCACCGACGAACTCATCGCGCAGGATGCCACCCGCCTCGTGCAACGCGTCGCCCACGATGGCGAGCAACCCCAGCTCGCCTGGGATTTCGCCCGCGCGCACCTCGACACGCTGCTCGCCAAGCTCTCGGATCACGCCGCAAACCGTTACGTCCCGCAAATCTTCGAGGCCTTCGATGACGCCACTCGCGCCGATGAGCTGGAGGCTTTCGCGCAGAAAAATCTTCCGGCCGTCGCCGCCACTTCCGTGGCCCAGTCCGCCGACAACATCCGTTTCCAGGCGGAATTCAAGGCGCGCGTGTTGCCGGAAATTGACGCTTGGTGGCAGGCGCGCGTTCGGCGATAGTCCTCAATTACTCAAGGGCCTGATGGAGTTCGAGATCACCCACGTCACACATTACAAATATGGACATCCCGCCGCCGAGGCCTACGGCGAGGCACGGCTGACGCCGCCCAGTCTTCCCAGCCAGACTGTGCTCAGCCATCGGCTGGTGATCGACCCGGAAGTGCCGACGTCGGACTACATCGATCATTTCGGGAATCGCGTGGATTTTTTCTCGCTGCCCTTCCGCCACAAGCAGCTCTACGTGAGCAACCAGGCGGTGGTGCGCACGCATCCCGTGCCACTGCCGGCCAGCAGCCTCGAATTGCCGGTTCAGGAAGCCCGGCAGATTCTCGGGTCGGTGATGACCGATATCTTCGACTACCTGCAAATGACGCCCGGCGTGCAGCCGACGCGGGAATCCGTGCAATGGGCGAAAAAGTACCTGTCCGGCCGCGCCCCGCTCGGCGAATCGCTCCAACGCTTGAACGAAGCGATCCACGCGGAATTCAAATACAAGCCGGGCGTGACGGAGAACTCCACGCCGCTGACGACGATCTGGAAAAACAAGATCGGCGTCTGCCAGGATTTCGCGCACGTGGGCCTCAGCATCCTGCGCACCGCCGGCCTGCCCTCGCGCTACGTATGCGGTTACATCGAGACCGACCCGGTGCGCGACGCCGATGGCACCCTGCGCCGTATGACCGGCGCGGTCGCGACGCATGCCTGGATCGAGGTGCTCGTCCCCGGCATGACGTGGGTGGCCATCGACCCGACCAATCGCCAGTGGATCAATGAACGCTATGTCACGGTGAGCTTCGGGCGCGACCAGCGCGACGCCACCCCGCTGCGCGGCACCTTCAAGGGCAGCGGCGGGCAGAACATGAAAGTGCGCGTGATCATGAAACGCCGCACGCCAAAGCTGGAGAAAGCGAAGGTGGCTTCTTGAAAGTAGGCATTCATTACCAGACGCAGTACGCCTACGCGGAACCCGTCAGCTTTTCGCCGCACCTCTTTCGGCTGTTTCCAAAATCCGATCGCTACCTTTCCGTGCGCCAGCTTGCTTTCCAGACGAACCTGGACGCGACGGTGAACTACCGCCGCGACCTCTTCGACAACGAGATGGCGTCCTGCTTCTATCCGCAGAAATCCGCGCTCCTCCAGGCCGGCCTGCAAATCGAACTGGAGCTGACCCCACGCAACGCCTTCGGCTTCCTGCTCGAGTCGCATGCGCTCAATTTGCCCTTCACTTATACAGCGCAGGAGAAACACGCGCTCTCGCCCTATTTGCAAAACGGCCCGGCGCTCACCCTGCCCTTTTGGCAGCCGCCGACCTCGCCCCAGCCGACCGTCGATGCGCTCGTCGCCTTGAACAGCGCCATTCACGATCATTTTACCTACGAGCGGCGTGATGAAGGCGCCGCCTACACGCCCGAGGAAACGCTGCGGTTCGGGCGCGGCTCGTGCCGCGATTTCTCCGTGCTCCTCGCCGAAGTGGCGCGTGGCCTCGGCCTCGCCACGCGCCTTGCCAGTGGCTATCTCTGCGAATTCGGCAGTGCGGAAAAACGCGCCGAAGGTGCGCTGCATGCGTGGACGGAAATCTATCTTCCCGGCGCCGGCTGGGTCGGTTTCGATCCGACCAATGGCTACCTCTGCAATCATCACCACATTACCGCCGCGGTCGGCCTCACGCCCGAAGATATATCACCCATCCTCGGTCGCTACTTTCACCCCACTCCCGTGGCCGGCAGTATGACGGCCTCCCTGCAAATCATTTCTCATGACGATCCCTAAAGCGCTCGCCCATGTTGCCGACCAAGTCGAAGCGACGTTCGCGAAGCAGAACGTCCGCCTGACCCTTGGCGGTGAGCCTACCTATCTTCCCATCGATCCCGTCGGCCCCGAATGGAGCGTTACCGCGCTCGGCCCAACCAAGCTGCGCTACGGTTACGCCCTGGCCGATGCGCTGGTCGCGCAGTCGCTTCCACGCGCCGTCGCCATTTACTCTCCGGGCAAATTCTACCCCGGCGAAGTCAATCCCCGCTGGGCCATCAACCTTGTGTGGAATCGCGACGACACGCCTCTCGTGCCTTCTTTCGCCGCCCACGACGATGGTTCCAAAAAAATCGACGCGAAGTCGTTCCAGCAATTTGAACAAAAGCTCGCCAAGCGGCTCGCCCTCAAAGGCGGCTGGCTGCGCGCCATCGATCCGTTCGACAAGACGCGGCCCGCCGCCGTGCTCCCGCTCGATTACGCCGGCAAGTCTTTCGTCGTGGAAGATTGGCGTAGCGGCAAGAGCGTTGAACTCCTGCGCACCGAAGGCCCCGCCGGACTGCGCCTACCGCTCAACAGCCTGCCGCCCGACGTCAACCGCCGCGCGCTCACGGCGGAAATCGTCGAGGGCCGCCTGCACGTCTTCCTGCCGCCGCTGCTGCAAAAACCCTTTCTCGCGCTGCTCGAAGCCGTGGCTGCAACCGCTCGCGAGCTGGGTCTCGAGGCGCCTCATCTCTCCGGTTACGTCCCCGGAGACGACGACGCCCTCTGGACGCGTCTCGCCGTGGCCGCGGATCCCGGAGTCCTCGAGATCAATCTCCCACCGTGCGCCACGTGGCGCGAATATGCAG
>NZ_JBDUCX010000274.1:0-8472 GCF_040003245.1 Chthoniobacter sp. | reverse complement strand
TCTGCCGGGCGTTCTGCTCGTGCTCGATGATCTGCTCGATGACCTTGTGCAGCCGGGCGATGATGTCGTCTTCCTTTTCGCCGAGGGTGGTTTGGTTGGAGACCTGGAAAAGATTACCGAGGGCCTCGGTGCCTTCGCCGTAGAGGCCGCGCACGGCGAGGCCGATCTTGTTTACGGCCTGGATGACCTGGTTGATCTGCTCGCTCATGACCAGCGCGGGCAAATGAACCATGGCGGAGGCGCGCATGCCGGTGCCGACATTGGTCGGGCAGGCGGTGAGGTAGCCGAGTTTGGAATGGAAGGCGTAATCGAGCTTTTCCTCCAGCGCGGAGTCCACCTTGTCGATCATCTTGAAGACGCTCTTGAGCTGCAGCCCGCCGCGGATGGCCTGCATGCGGAGGTGGTCCTCCTCGTTGATCATGATGGAGAGGGTCTGCCGGCGGTTCATGACCACGGCGGAGCCGACGCCCTTGGCAGCGTGCTCGCGGGAGATGAGGTGGCGCTCGACGAGCACCTGCTTTTCCAGCGCGGAAAGGTCCTGCGAATAGACGGAAAAGGCGTCGTTCATTTCCGTGAGCGACTCGACCTGGGGCTTGATGGTCTCGAGGATTTGCAGGCGTTCGTGCTTCTTCGCCCAGCCGGGGAAGGCAAAGGTCTTGAGGTTGCGCGCCAACCGCACGCGACTGCTGACGACGATCTGGTGATGCGGGCCTTCGCCGCGCATCCATTCGCCGGTGTTGTTGAGAATATTGTGGATGGCCATGGGGTGCCTTACTCGACGTCGAGATGCCGGATCTGGTCGCGGAGGGTGGCGGCGGTTTCGTAGTCCTCGGAGGACACGGCTTTCTTCAGGTCGCGTTGCAAGGTCTTGAGCGCCGACTCGCGCTCGATGGTCTTGACCATGCGCGCGGGCACTTTGCCTACGTGTTCGTTGCCCTTGTGCATGCCCTTGAGCAGCGTGGAAAGGCCATCGGCAAAAGTGGTGTAGCAGTTCGCGCAGCCGAGGCGGCCGGTCTTCTTGAAATCCGCCTGGCTGAAGCCGCAGGTGGGGCACTTCTGCACGGTGCCGCCACGCTCCATCTCCTGCGCGGCGCCGAGGCCGAGCAGCAGGTCAGCGAGCGCAAAGCCGGTGGGATCGGTGACGCCTTTCTCCTTCGAGCAGGAATCGCACAGGTTCACCTTCTGCATTTTCCCGTCCACGATCTGGGTGAGAAAAACCGTCGCTTGATTCGTTTTACAGACGTCGCATTGCATGGGTGGGAAAGGTGCTAAAGATAAGTCGCCGGTTTTGGTCGCGGCGTCAACTTGCGGCGAAAGGACGTGGGCAGGTTTAAGGCGCGTGTCCCCGGGCAGGTGTAGGGCGCGTGTCCCCACGCGCCACGGTAAAATGGGATTCGCAGCGCCAGCCCGGCGCGTGGGGATACGCGCCTACACCGTGGCACCCGCTCTCACGCATAGATCGGCGTGCCGGTGCTCTGGGTGAGCTCGCGGAAGCGGGCGATGATGCGATTGGTGATCGGGCCGGGTTTGCCGTCGCCGATGGGGCGGTTGTCGAGCTTCACGGCGGCGATGACCTCGGCGGCGGTGCCGGTGAGGAAAAACTCGTCCGCGGTGTAAAGGTCGTAGCGGGTGAGCTGGGTGACGTTGATCTTGAGCCCGAGCTCGGCGGCGATATCGAGCACGGCCTGCCAGGTGATGCCGCGCAGGGAACCGGCGTAGACGGGCGGGGTGAAGATCTCACCGCGCTTCACGATGAAGACGTTGTCGCCGGTGCACTCGGCCACGTAACCCTCTTCGTTCAACATCAGGCCTTCGTCGGCCTTGCTGAGGTTGGCCTCGATCTTGGCCATGATGTTGTTGAGATAATTGAGCGACTTGACCGCCGGACTCAGGGCGCCAGGGGCCACGCGACGCGTGGCGCAGGTCACCACCGTCATCCCGCGCTCGTAGGCTTCCGGCGGGTAGAGCTGGATGGTGGCGGCGATGATGATGACCGAGGCCTTCGGGCAACGATCCGGGCTGAGGCCAAGGTTGCCTTTGCCGCGCGTGACCAGCAGGCGGATGTAGCCGTCACGCAGGTTGTTTTTGCGGATGGTCTCCAGCGTGGCGGCCTCCAGTTCCTCCATGGTCATGGGGATGGTGAGCATGATCGCCCGAGCGGAATCCCACAGGCGCTCGAGGTGCTGGGTGAGCTGGAAGACGCGCCCATTGTAAAAGCGGATGCCCTCGAAAATGCCATCTCCATAGAGCAGGCCGTGGTCAAAGACGGAAATCTTCGCCTCGGGTTCAGGGTAGAATTGGCCGTCGATGTAGATGGTGAGTTGCATGGAGAAAGGGGGGCAACCTGCCAGTGGTTGCGCGTAAATTCAAGCTACCAGCAGGCCGTCGCGAATTTCGAGCCGGCGGTCGCCCCGGGTAGCGAGGTTCGCGTCGTGGGTGACGACCACCAGAGTCTTGCCGCGCTCGCGGACGAGGCCGAGCAGGAGCTCGATGATGCCCTCGCCGGTTTTCGAGTCGAGATTGCCCGTCGGTTCATCGGCGAAGATGATGCTCGGGTCGTTGATCAGCGCCCGGGCGATGGCCACGCGCTGCTGTTCGCCGCCGGAGAGCTCGGCGGGGAGATGCTGCATCCGGTCGGCGAGGCCCACGTCGGTAAGGGCGCGCTCGGCTGCCTCCCGCTTGACCTTGCCGCCGATCATGGAGGGGAGCAGCACGTTTTCCAAAGCGGTGAGTTCCGCGAGGAGGAAGTAGCCCTGGAAGACAAAGCCGATGCGCTCGTTGCGGATCCGGGCCTGCACATTCTCGCCGCCCTTGTAGAGATGGGTGCCTTCGAATTCGACGGTGCCGGATTCCGGGCGCTCCAGTCCGGCGAGGGTGTAGAGGAGGGTCGTCTTGCCCGCGCCCGAAGCGCCGCAGAGGAAGGCCGCCTCGCCCTTCTGGATATCCACGCTAATCCCGCGCAGGACTTCGATCTGGCGCTTGCCGAGCTCGAAGGAGCGGCGCAAGTCGCGGGCGACGAGCTGGGGCTGGGCGGTGGATGGAGTGTTGGGAGCGGGAAGACTCATGCGAGCGGCGACCGAAAGTGATGGGGTGGCGATCAACTATCAACCTTGAACCGCGTCTGTCGCACCGCTTCGTAAAGGACAATGCCGACGGCGGTCGCGAGATTCAGGCTGCGCGTCTGCTCGGTCATGGGGATGGTGAGGCAGTGGTCGCGATTGGCCTCCAGCAGGGGCTCGGGCAGGCCTTTCGTCTCGCGGCCGAAGACGAGGAAATCGCCGTCGCGGAACGGCGCGTCCCAGTAGGTGCGCTGGGTCTTGGTCGTCAGGAAGAAGTAGCGGGTGCCGGCTGCTTGGGCGGCCTGCAATTCAGCGAACGACTCCCAAGTGCTCACGCGCACGTCCTTCCAGTAGTCCAGCCCGGCGCGCTTCAACTCCTTGTCGCTGATCGAGAATCCGAGCGGCTTGACGAGGTGCAGATGGGAGTCCGTTGCCAGGCACAGGCGACCGATATTGCCGGTATTGGGCGGGATTTCCGGTTCGACGAGGACGACGTGGAGCATGGTGGGGAAAGGATGAAGGATGAAGGCGGAAGGATGAAGACAAAGAAGCGAAAGGATCATTCGTCATTCGACAACTCCCTTCATCCTTCATCCTTCCGCCTTCATCCTTCCTATTGCGCGCCCCTAGGGATGCGTGCTAGATGCCCTGTTACCCCGTGCGTTATTTCAAAGTCACCCTCATTATCGGCTTCTTCGTAGCCCTGCTGGTGTCGCTGCTTTATGAGGGTGGGCTGTTCCAGCCTTCCGACTCGACCCTGGCGACCCTGACCCTGCAGAACTACGCTCCCGCCTGGCATCGCGCGATCCAGTATCCCCTGTTCGTCTTCTTCGGCGCGGCCATCGCTTGGACGACGATCGATATCCCGCGCAACTCCCTGAAGGCGGTCGTCGCGGCCGGCGCGCTGTTGCAAGTCGTCAGCATGGTCTGGGTGCTCCGCCTGCTCGGCGTCTTCTTTTCGCCCTTCCCGAGCCTCGTCGCCATCGTGCTCAGCTTCGCCGCCGGCATCATCTATTCGCGCAGCGAAGTGGGCAGCCGCAAGCGCGTCATGCGCCAGATCCTCGGTGACCGCGTGTCGACCAAGACCTTCTACGCGCTGCTCAATTCCTCGGAGCCGCTGAACCTCGAGGGCGAACGCCGCGACATCAGCATCCTCGTCTGCGAGATCTTCAATCACGACGACCTCGAGGCCTCGCTCACCGCGCCGGACTATGTGGCGCTGACCAATTCCTTCCGGCGTAATGCGGCGGACTTCCTCGTCGACCGCGGCGGTTACCTCGATGAATGCGACGGGGAAAGCTTGCGCGTCGTCTTCGGCGCACCACTGGCCAATCCCGACCACGCCCGCATCGCCTGCGAAGCCGCGCTCGCCCTCACCGAGCGGCTCGATGAGGTGAACGCCGAGTGCCATGGGGTGTGGAAGCAGATGTTCGACTTCCGCATCGGGGTGAACTCCGGCGAGATGGTCATCGCCGCCTACGGCTCGAATCGCCTCGGCACCTTCAGCGTGGCCGGCGAGCCCGTGGAATTCGCGCGCCGCCTCTGCCGCGCCAATCTCATCTACGGCTCCCGCATTTTGCTCGGCACGAATACCTTTCAGACGGCGGAAACGAACATTGAGGTGCGGCCGATGGAACTCATCCAGCGCTACGACGACGGCAGCCGCGAGGAGATCTACGAACTGCTCGCCCTGCACGATGTCCTGTCCTTTGAAGACCTCGAGCGCCGCGACCTTTTCTGGCAGGGCGTGATCTATTACCGCGAGCAACTGTGGGACGACGCGCTCGGCCTCTTCCACAGCGCCCGCAGTTCCAGCGGCGCCGATGGGCCCGTGGAATTCTATATCCGCCGCATCGAGCAACTGCGCGCCGGCACGCCCGCGCTCGACTGGAGCACCTCGCGGTTGTGAGTGCGGTCGGTTGATGGTGGATACAAGATGAAGCGCGTCGCTTATCCTGCTGCGATTCAGGCACTGATCGGCGAGCTCAAGCGCCTGCCGGGCATCGGCCCGCGCAGCGCGGAACGCATCGCCCTGTGGATGCTCCAATCGCGTGACGCGCGCCCGCTGGAAGTCTCGCGGGTCATCCGCGAAGTGCATGAGAGCGTGCGCGCCTGCCCGCGCTGCGGTTTCTTTACGACGGATGCGTTGTGCGAGATCTGCGCCGATACCACTCGCGATGCGGCGTTGATTTGCGTGATCGAGCAACCGACGGAAATCCTGCCGCTCGAGCGCACCGGTGTCTTTCGCGGACGCTACCATGCGCTCGGTGGAAGGATCTCCCCGCTCGATCACGTCGGCCCGGAGGACTTGCGTATCGATGCCCTCATCGACCGTATCAAGGCGGAAACGCCATCCGAGATCATCCTCGCCCTCGGTTCGGATGTGGAAGGCGAAGCGACCTCAAACTATCTCGCCACTTTGCTGCGCGAATTGCCAGTCACCGTCACCCGGCTGGCGCAGGGGTTGCCCGCCGGCGGCGGATTGGAACACGCGGATGAACTGACGCTCAGCCGGGCTCTGGCCGGCCGGACGGCGATGAAGTCCTAAAGAAAGAAGCATCCCAGCGCGCGGGCGCGGCGTAAAACGTCGTAGAGATGAGCACTGCCATTCACTGGTTCCGTCGCGACCTGCGGATCACGGACAACACCGCCCTCGCCGCCGCGGTCGCCGCGCACGATCATGTCGTGCCGGTCTACATCATGAGCGAATGGAAAACGGAACATCGTTGGTGCGGTGCGCCCCGGCAGGCCTTCCTCTGCGGGTGTCTCGCGTCGCTGGCGAAGAACATCGAGGCGAAAGGAGGGCAGCTCATCATCCGGCAAGGACGCGCAGATGAAGTCCTCGCCAAGCTGGCGAAACAGACCGGTGCGGACGCCATCTACTTCAATCGCGATCCTGATCCATTCGGGCGCGCCATGGAGCAGCGCCTGGAGAAAGTCGCACAGGATCTCGGCATTCGACTCCACGCGCACAAAGACATCGCACTGCACGAGCGCGACGAACTGCTAACCGGGAGCGGCACGCCCTTCAAGGTCTTCACGCCCTACGCCAAAGCCTGGCTGAAACTCGACAAGCGCGCACCGGGCCGTTCGCTTTCCAAGATCTCCACCCCTCCCCATATCGCCAGCGATCCGCTGCCGACGTTGCACACCTGGAAGCTGTCCAGTGACGCGACCATCGTCGAGCCCGGCGAAGCCGCGGCCCGCAAACGCCTCGGACGCTTTCTCGACGGCCCGATCTTTAACTACGACAAGCGCCGCGACCTGCCCGCGGAAGACGGCACGTCGCGCCTCTCGCAAGACCTTCGGCACGGCACGCTCTCCATTCGCGAAGTCTACGCCAAGTGCGCCGCCGCCACGGAAAAAGCGCCGGTGGCCCAACGCCGCAGCGCCGGCATTTTCATCAACGAACTCATCTGGCGCGAATTCTACATGCAGGTGCTCTGGCACTGGCCCGAGGTGCTCGACCGCGAATTGCAGGAGCACTACCGCGACTTGAGATGGCGCGACCATTGGCGGCCGGAGAAGAAGGATGGCGGCCAGGAGTTCGGGCATTGGTGCCGGGGCGAAACCGGCTTCCCCATCGTTGACGCCGGCCTGCGGCAGCTCGCGGCCACCGGGTTCATGCACAATCGCGTGCGCATGATCGTGGCCATGTTTCTCACCAAGGACCTGCACATCTGGTGGATGCACGGCGAAAGCTGGTTCATGCGGCACCTCGTGGACGGCGAGATCGCGAGCAACAACGGCGGCTGGCAATGGAGCGCGAGCACCGGCACGGATGCCGCGCCCTACTTCCGCATCCAGAATCCGTGGTCCCAGACGAAGCGCTACGATCCCGATGGCACCTACATTCGTCGCTGGGTGCCGGAGCTGCGCGAAGTGCCCGCAGCCCGGCTGTGCGCGCCGCCGGAATCGGGCCAGCCCCTGGCCAAAGGCTACCCGTTGCCGATGGTCGATCACGCGCGCGAACGCGACGTGGCTCTCGACATGTTCCGCCGGTGATTTCGCGCGCTCTTGCCGGAAGCCGCGGAATTCGTCTAACATCGGGGCATGAAGCCGCTGCCGTTCCTCCTCGTCACCGCCCTCGCTCTCGCCGCCTGTGTTTCGTCCCCGCAAGAAAAGGCGGCCGAGCACCAGCGAGAATTGCAGGAGCAGGCGAAAGAAAAATTCGAGGAGCAGAAGGAAAAAGACAAGGAACGCGCCGATGAAGTGCGTGAGGCGCGCGAGCGGGCTGCGGACGATGCGAAGAAGCGCACCGAGGATGTGGCTGATGCCCGTCAACGTGCCGCCGCCGACGCCGCGCGCTACAAGGCTTACGAGACGGAATACGCGCATCAGCTCGGGAAAAAGCCTTCCCAGCTCACGCCGGAAGAGCGCCAGTGGGTGCGCGATCATTTCTAAGCCGTTAACAACCGTTCCCTCCTTGCGCTACGCGCCGCAAAATGCCTAGCGTGCGGCGATGAAGTATTTTCCCCCGCTCGCCCTCGCCCTCCTCCTATCTGCCTGCGCCATCCCGCTCACTCCCGAGGACCGGGAGGCGGCGCATCAACTCCAGCTCCAAAAGGAGGCGCGCGAAAACTTCATCGCGCTGAAAGCGCAAGAGCACCCCGGACGGCCGCCAGTCCTGCACGACGAAGCCCCCGCCCCCGCGCCGAAGCCCGGTCTTTTCGCGTTTGGCGGCGGACGGCAGCCCGCCCCAACGCCCGCTCCAGTCCCCCATACGAAGGCGGAACGTCAGGCCCTGCGAGCCCAACAGGCGCAGCGAGCCCAGCAGCCCCAGGCGCAAGCTCGTCCCGCTCCCCCGACCGCTGCCTCGTACTCTCCTCCGGCGCACTTTGTCCCCACGTCCAAGGCGCAGCCGCCCCGCAAGGTCGACGACACCGTCTACTATTGGGAGGTCCAAAACGCCCGCCAGCGGATCTCTCCACGCCAGCAGGCAGCCGAGGCCAAATACGCCCGCAGGCTGGCCAAAACCCCCGAGACCCTCACGCCCGAGGAACGCATCTACGCCCACGAGCACTTTTGAGCTGGGCTGATCGTCCGCCGGCTCTTCCGCATTAAGAACGCGAAGAAATATTGGCCCGCGCACCGCGAGCCGCTATGCACAGCCCGCCATGTCTTTCCCTCTCGCCGTTCTCTCCCCGAACGCCCTTCTCCTCGTCGCTGTGGTGGCGATTGCCGGGCTCGTTTTCCTCATCGCGAAGGTCAAACTCAACGCGATCATCTCCCTCACCCTCGTGTCCTTGCTCCTCGGCCTGGCCGCGGGCATGGAGCCGACCAAGGTCGTGGAGAGCTTCAGCGCCGGTCTGGCCAAAACGCTCGGTGACCTCGCACTGATCATCGGCCTCGGCACGATGCTGGGCAAGATGCTCTCGGAATCCGGGGGCGCCCACGTGGTCGCCGCCGGCAT
>NZ_JBDUCX010000273.1:0-8519 GCF_040003245.1 Chthoniobacter sp. | reverse complement strand
AGGACGGCCCTGACCTGATCGTCTGGGGAAGTTCGACGCTGACGTCCGTGCTGCTGGAGCAGGGACTGGTCGACGAGGTGGTGCTGATTGTTTACCCGGTCTTGCTGGGCCAGGGCAAACGCTGCTTTTCCGACAGCGCTGCCCCGCGCGAACTCGCTCTCGTCAGCACCAAAGCCACGCCCACGGGCGCGCTGATCAACACCTATCGACACATTGGACCGGTGCGAACCGAACCTGACAAATCGTGACTGGCCGATAACGCTTGAAGGGCACCGCCGAGGAATGGCGGCAGGCCGGAATTGGGCGCGTCGAAGAAGAAGTCGCCCCGCAGTTTTTCTTCGCAGCGCATCCCGAGTGGTTTCCCGCCCGGTCTAGGATCCGCGGCGGACGCAGAAGGTTTGACCAGGCTGGCCGATGGGAGAGAATAAGGCATGCCACCCTCTGGAGCCAACGCCAGCCCCCGCTTTCGTTCCTCCATCGTCGGTCTCCAGGAGTACGCAGAACGATGCGGCCTTGCCGAGCCCTCTGCGCTCACCTACGCCGAACGGCTGCACCTCGCCTACGGCATCGAACCCGCCACGGCCCAGGCACCTCTCTGTCTTCTCTGCCACGGCAGCGGCTTCCAGGCCCGTGGCATGGTCAGTGGAATGATCTACGAAATCGCTTGTGACTGCGACCGGGGCCGGCGGGAGTCACGTCTCTGCACGCTCGGCAACCCGAGGCGCAGGAATCGTCGCCGCGACCGCCGCCTCTGCGCGTACCTCGGCGGCGCGCTGCGCAAAACCCGCCTCGTTCCCATCGAAGAAGTCTGGGCCGGGATGGAGTGTTAGGTTGCGCAAAGCAGTCGGGAACGTCGGGAACGTCGGGAACGGGAACGGGAAGTGAACGGGTGCAACTCTTGATACTTGACGGCGCATTTTCGGCTACCCCTCGCCACGCAATGGAATCGCAGCCGCACAGGTGCGTTACGAAAGCCTCACTTTCGTAACGAGGGGGCGAACACTGCGTAGAGCTGGTATTAAAGCAGCCGAAAACCTCGATAGTTTGATAGCTGGTGAACTGTCACGATTTGTTGTAATTCAAAGGTAAGCTCAGGCTGCTTTCGTTTCACTGAAGATAGTTGCTGCACAATGTTCACAACGCCCAGTGGTGGTGACGACTCGGAAGTGGATCTGCGTCCCACCACAACTTGGGCACGAAATTCCAAACCGTTGCTGCTGGCGCTTGACAAACCAACCCAACCACATTGCCATGCCCCCGAGGATGACCGCCATGCCAGCGCAGAAGACGCATTTCCACTCCTTATACTGCTCGAAATAACGCCACTGAGGCCCGAGGGTGAGACAAAGGAACACGACGAGCCAACCTATCATCCATTTAATGAAGCTCTGGCCCATGGCCTTCCGTCTGGAAATGTATTCCTGCTTTGTCATGCGTGTGTGTGATCGGCGGCTCAATATCTGGCATCGAACCCAAGGCAGACGGGGCTATTTCGGAATAGAGGGGATCGATCGCCAAACGCCAGTTACTTCGGAGTGGGCGAAACGGCGGGCGGGGTGGGATCGAGATTGATGAAGGAAAGTGTGGTGAGGCGCGTCTCGGCGGGGCCGTCGACGCCGAAAGTGCCCGCGCCGGGGATGGTGTCGTCCTGGGCGGTGCCGACGACCATGCGGTTGAGGGAGACGGTGAAACGATCTTTTTTCGCTTCGATTTCCATGACGATGTCAATCGGCAGGGGCGGAGTGGGGGGCACGGGCCAATGGGCGATTTCGCGAACGCCCTGCGCCGAATCGTTGAGCGCGAAGACGATGGTGTCGTGCGTGAGATAGGTTTCGTAGCGCCGTATCACCCCTTTGGCATCCGGGGCCATGCGCACGTAGAATTGCACGTATTGGGCGGGGAGATTGGGAGGTGGGATGACGCAGCGGACGCGGATTTTTCCGTTGCGGAAGGTCTCCTGGGAATTGGCCTCGGCGCGTTTCTGAAAGAGCACATCGGTCTTCTGATCCACCAATTCCCGATGGTAGAGAAAGTAACCATCGCGGCGACTCTCGAGCACCCAGTCCCGCCAGATACTCGCCGGGTTCGGAGCCTCCGCGGGGTCATCGGGGTCGTCCGTCGACGACTTTATGCCGTGGTGAGAAATGTAAAACCAGGCGGCGATGACGAGGAGGAGGGCGACGGTGATTTTGCCGAGGGGGAAGGATTTTCGAGGGGTATCCGAGCCGGGCGGTTTGCGCGCCGAAACCGCTGGGGAGATAAAGACGGGGCCGGAGACCATGGGCGCTGCGGGGTCGGACTCGACCGGGGTGACGAGCCGCAATGCACCGCTCCCGGCCGAAGCCGGTCCGGGCTGGACGGGCGGCAGGGACTCCGGTCCCGATGGGGGCATGGTCGGCGCTGCGGGGTCGACCTCACTCGCCGAGACGGGTGGCGGACTTTTCTTGCGGGGTGACGGCACCGTCTCGCACTCGGGCGTCGATGCCGAATCGGGTCGGGGCTGCGCGGGTGGTGCGTGGTCCGCCTCGATCGCGGAGATGACGCTCTCGTCAACGCTGGCCACCGGAACGGGCGGCTCAGGCCGCCCGGGCGGTGCGGATGCCGGGTCGGACACGGCGGACGCTTCGAGGTCAAGATCGATCACGTAGGTGCCGTGCCGGTGATCGTCAACCACCGCAGCGGGTGCTGGCCGGGCGGGCGGCGCGGGCACGCCCGGCGACGGGGGGGCGGCTGGCATGGCATACGCCCGCCGCAAATCCGTGATCAGCGTTTCATAATCCTGCTGCCGGGCGCCGGCATCTTTCTGCATCATTTTCCCGACGACCTCGCCCAGGCGGGGCGGACATTGCGGCCACACGGCTGGCAAACTCGGCGTCGGCTCGGTGATGTGCTTGAGCATGATCGCGGCGGCGCTGGACCCATCGAAGGGCGGGCTCCCGCTGACCAGATGAAAGAGGGTGCATCCGAGACTGTAGATATCCGCGCGGAAATCGACGCTCTTTGAATCCCGCGCCTGTTCGGGGCTGATGTAGTAGGGCGTGCCCATCGAATTCCCGGTCGCGGTGAGGCCCTTGGTTTCCGCCCCGCTTTTGGCCAGCCCGAGGTCGCCGAGCTTCACCTCGCCGTCGCGCGAAAGGAAAATATTGTCCGGCTTGATGTCGCGGTGGATCAAGGAAGCTTTGCGCCAGCCGTACTGGAGTGCGGTGGCCACGCAGATGGCGATGGTGATGGCTTCCCGCGGCTCGATGCGGCCTTCGCGTTTCAGCCTGCCCCGGGCCGATTCTCCCTCCACGTATTCCATCGAAAACCAGTGGAGACCGTCGCTTTCACCGGCCGAGTAAACCTGGACGAGATTGGGATGGTTGAGGGCGGCGGCGGCGATCGCCTCCTGCCGAAAGCGGGCGATGTAAGCCTCATTGTCAGCCACGGCGGGTTGCAAAGTTTTCAAGGCGACCAGCCGCTTCAAGGAGAGCTGCCGGGCCTTGTAGACAGCGCCCATCCCTCCGTGGCCCAAGGCCTCAAGGATTTCGAATTCTCCCAGTGTTTGCCCTTGGAGGGTCATTGGAGACGCAAGGTAGGCAAAATGACGGGGGAAACGCGACCATTTTTGGCGGGGTCGGGGAATGAGGAATGTGGCTGGGCCGTGCCGCCCGAAGGCCCGCGTCGACCCACGCGCCGGACGCTTTATGTCTCGAACTTCCGTAGCACCACCCTAGACTGGCTCCTCTTTGTCCATGAACTCAATCTAAGCGATGCCCATCGAGACCTCGGGCCGTCGTCCGCTCAAGACGCGGGACTGGCCTTTCTTCAAAAACCTCGCCGCCTGGCTGGCCCGCAGTGGCGCCACGCCGAACGGCATCTCCTTCATGAGCATCGTCTTCGGTTGCCTGGCCGGCGCCTCGCTCGCCGCGACGTCGCATCTCGGAGGCTGGGCGGTGCGCGCCTGCTGGCTCGGTGCGGCGGTCTGCATCCAGTTGCGGCTCATCGCCAACTTGCTCGACGGCATGGTCGCCGTGGAAGGTCGCAAGGGCGGACCGGTCGGCGATCTCTGGAACGAAGCGCCCGATCGCGTTTCCGACGCGGCTATTTTCATCGGTGCCGGTTATGCGCTCGGCAGTGCTCCGGTGCTGGGCTATGGCGCGGCTCTGGTGGCGGTCTTCGTCGCCTACATTCGCGCCCTCGGCGCGAGCGTGGGCGTCGGACAGATATTCCTCGGCCCGCAAGCCAAACAACAGCGCATGGCGGTGACGACCGTCGCGTGTGTGCTCTCCGCGGTGTTCCCATGGACCGCATGGGGGATGATGGCCGGCGGACCTCTGTTTACGATCATCGAAGCCGGTCTCGTCGTCATCATTGTCGGAGGCGTCTTCACTGCGTGGCGCCGCCTCGCCCGCCTCGCCGCGCTGCTCCGCGAGAAAGCTCACTGATCTATGTTTGGATTGCACCCCGTCGCCTTTTGGATCGCTGCCGGCATTGCCGCGGCGCTGGCTATCACACCACTGCTTTTCCTGCTGCTCGACAAAGCCGGCAAGCTCACGCCCACGCTGCGCAACGATCTGTGGACGCGCTACAAGTCCTGGCTGTTCCTTGCCCCGCTCATGGTCGGCCCGCTACTTGCCGGGCGTCTGCCCGCGATCATCGGCGTCGGTGTGCTCTCGCTGGCCTGCTATCGGGAGTTTGCGCGGGCGACGGGGATGTTCCGCTATCGCGCCATTAGCGCGGTCGTGGCGTTGGGGATCGTGTTGCTCACGTTCGCCGCGGCGGATCAATGGTATGGCTTTTTCGTCGCGCTGAGTTCGCTGACCATCTCGCTGCTCGTCATCATCGCGCTCTTTGCCGACCAGCCAAAAGGTTACATCCAGCGCGTTGCTCTCGGTATCTTCGCCTTCTCACTGTTCGGCGTGTGCCTGGGACATTTCGGCTACTTCGCGAATGACAAGGCCGGGCAGGCTTTCCTCGTCGCCATCCTGCTTTGCGTGGAACTAAACGACGTCTTCGCCTATTGCACGGGCAAGCTCTTCGGCCGCCGCAAACTCGCCCCGCAGACCAGCCCGAACAAAACCATCGGTGGGGCGATCGGCGCCGCCATCCTCACCACGGCTTTGTTCGCTGCGCTGGTGCACGCGATTGTCCGAGGCAGCGTGCTCGATCAGCCTGTGCACCTGATTGCGATGGGCCTGCTCCTCTCGCTCACCGGGCAGTTTGGTGATCTCGTCATGTCGAGCATCAAGCGCGATCTCGGGGTGAAGGACCTCGGCGTCACCATCCCCGGTCACGGCGGGCTGCTCGACCGTTTCGACAGCCTGATCTTCGTCGGCCCCGCCATGTTTCATTACGTGAATTACTTCCTCGGACTCGGCCTCGATCAGGCGGTCCGCGGCCTCACTGGGCATTGATGGAAGACTGGCAATACAAGCCGGCCGGCGACCACGGCCTCAAACCCGAGGAAAGCCTGCGCAGCCTGCGCCGTGAGGCAGGCCTCGGGGCCACGATCACCCAGAGCGCCTGGCGCCTCGCGGTGCGCGCTTACTTGCGCGGCTATCATCGCTTGCGCGTGGAGGGCGTGGAGAACGTGCCGGCGAGTCCGTCGTTCGTCATGGTCGCCAATCACAGCAGCCACCTCGATGCCATCACGCTCGCTGCCGCGCTGCCCTGGCCCTTGCGCCGCTTCGCCTTTCCCATCGCGGCGGGAGATGTGTTTTTTGAGACACCTGCTGTCGCTCTTTTCTCCGCGATGATGCTCAACGCACTGCCCATGTGGCGAAAGAGCTGCGGCCCGCACGCCATGCAGCAACTCCGCGAGCGCCTCATTTCCGAGCCCACGATCTATGTGCTCTTTCCCGAAGGAACCCGCAGTCGGGATGGCAATCTCGGGCGCTTCAAGCCGGGCCTTGGCATGATCGTGGCCGGGTCCGAAGTGCCGGTGGTTCCTTGCTACTTGCACGGCGCCCATGCGGCCTGTCCCGCCGATCGCAAGCTGCCGCGACCGCTGCCGCTGCACCTGCGCATCGGCGCGCCGTTGCAATTTTCTGCAATTAAAAATGAGCGGGCTGGCTGGCAGGAAATCGCCGCCCAACTGGAAGCCGCCGTGACTGCTTTGCGGGACCGCGCTCCATTTTCCGGCGGCCCACAATCCTAACGCGGCGGTGAGTTTGCGCCCGGCGACTGCGGGGTGGGGGAGCCATCGTTTTTCTGGCGAAAGTCGCCGCGCAATCCGCTGACCAGCAGCCCGACTCCGGTTCCCACGAGCGCACCAAACGGACCGAAAAAGACGGCGCAAACGACGACCCGCGTGATCTTGGCGCTCAGTGGTGGGGGTGTGCCCGCCGGGACCGCCACGGCCTCGGCGAGGGGCGGTGCGGGGAGCAATTGCGTCTCGTGTCCGTAGTGCCCCAGCACCGTGAAAAGCATGTAGATTTCCGCGAGGATGAATCCAGCGATGGCGAAAGGTTTGGCGAGGTTGCGGCCCGGCATGGGGCCGCACTAGAGCCCGTGAACCCCAACCTGTCGAGCGAGACAGAGCAAAAAATCTCGGCAGGCAGGCAGGCTTTGTGCTATCTCACTTTGATAACGATTATGGCTTTTCAAGTCCCATTCCTCCGAGCAGCCGCCGTGGCCAGTGCCGCACTGGCTCTCGGGGCTTGCGGACATATCGAAGTCACGCATGTCCCTCCCGGCCAATCCATGGGCGTCGCCCTGGCCAAAAAGCCCGAGCTGGTGCGCCTCCCGGGTCCGCCTCCGGGTGCTGTGACCCAGCAGCCCGCCCAGTCCGAGCGTTTGAACACCGGCATGGCCGAGGGTGACAAACTCGCTCACGTCGCCGAGGCGTTTTCGCGTGGCCAGTTTTGCATGAATGCCGGCAAGGACGATGAGGCCATTGCAGCCTTTCAGGATGTGGTGAAATCCGATCCGACCTTTACCGAGGCCTGGCAGAACCTGGCCGCTCTTTACGAGAAAAAGGGTGACAACAAGAAAGCCATCGAGGCTTTCCGTCGCGCGAAGAAGATCGCCAGCAGCAGCCCGGCGCGCTGACGAACGGTCAGTTCGATCCATCCGCGGGGGCCGCCAGCCAGGCCAGCGCTCCCTCCCATACGCGGAAAGAGCGAATCAAATGCCTGCCTCCCAGTTGCTCAGCCACTCTGGCCATGCCATATGACCCGATATCGGCGACCAGGAGCGCCCAGCGCGCCCGGCCGGTCCGGCTATGGCTTTCTTCGACGAAGGAGACCATGCGGTGAATGTATTCGGTCGTGGCTGGGGCCAGCAAAAAGCGGCGATCCATCAACATGCCGAGACCCGGTTGATACTTGGGATCGTCGAAAATGAACTCCATGGTGTCCACCCATTCCGCGAACGTGGGCTGATGGTAGTAGGTGACTACCACGCAGCGGCGCGCGAGATCGATCTCGTATTCCAGTGGCGAATCCATGTGGGCGCGCGTGATATGCTGGAATCGGTCAATAGTCCAGCATTCAATAGAGTAATTACGTATGTCATGCCCTGGGCATGAACCTGTGATGAACTCGGTGGAGAAGACCGAACGAGAAAAGGTGGCAACGCGGGGATCGAACCCACAGACGGGCTATCATCCGCCAGAGCCCCAGCTCCGATTGCCATGATGCGCGGGGATGAGCAATCTCGCACCGATTCCGCCCGCGTCAAATTTCCGGCACGTGCCCCGAGTATCAGGCCATGCTGGATTGCACGGTGAATCGCGCCTCGCGGGCGCGACGGCGCTGATCCTGCCATTGCCCGATTCGCGCCCGCAACCGGCGCAAGCCGACGAGCAAAGCGACGGCGACAAAGTGAAAACCGAAGATGGCGCTCATGATTTCCAGCGACTCGACCGTGGGCAAGTGGCAGACCTTGGTGAAAAAGAGCAGCCAGGCGCCGATGATGATTCCCAAGCAGATGGACATGCGGATCCAATGCGGCCAGCCGAAGGGCGCGGCCAGCGGGCCGAGCCAGCGGGGCAGGGGGCGCGTGCGCATCACGTCCGCCATGACCAGCCATTCGTAGATGAAGGCTGCGGGCGTGAAGAACACCCCGACGACGACGACCCACGCGGCGAAGATGAGAAAGGCTTTCACGGCCACGATCAGGAAGATGAGTCGCAGGCGTCCCTGGCGGAGCGACGTGACCACATGCCGCACGGCTCGCATGGGCAGCGAGAGGGTGCGGTAGAGAAGGCTGCGCGCACGGATGGCATCGAGGAGGCGGGTCTGGCGGTCCTTGTTCGCCGGATCGATGCACAGGGCCTGCCGGAAGAAGCGTTCCGCTTCGCGCGGGCGCTCCAACTCGGTGAGGTAAATCTCGCCGATCGTGGTGTGGACCGCCGCATTCTGCGGGTCGAGGGCGAGAGTCTCCTCCAGACGCCGGATGCGGGACCACGCCTCCCGCGCCTTGCGCTGGTGGATCGCATCCATCCGGATCTCCAGATGCGCTGCCGCCACCCAATCCGGCGCCAACTGGCGGGCCTGCGTGATGTGGACGCGGGCGACATTCACCTTGTTTTCCCG